>DUAA01000156.1:0-21231 GCA_012961055.1 Nitrospinaceae bacterium | reverse complement strand
TGTGAAAAAGAAAGCGCCGATTAAGAAAAAAGTTGTGAAAAAGAAAGCACCGATTAAGAAAAAAGTTGTGAAAAAGAAAGCACCGATTAAGAAAAAAGTTGTGAAAAAGAAAGCCACCCCAAAGAAAACGAAAAAGTCTGCCACAAAACAAGTCAAACGTAAAACATCAGTAAAAAACACTCTTCCAAAAACTAAAACTAAGTCTAAAACTAAAACAAAGAAAAAAAATCTCAAGCCAAAAAAATTACATGTAAAGTTGGCCCCTGAAGTTCTTAAAATCCGTGAGCGGCTTATTAGAAAACGTAGCGAATTAATGAAATTAATTCGATCTTCTCAGTCAGTCGAACGGGAAGCTGCAGATTTAAATTTTAGTAATGAAATTGATCTTGCTTCAAGCCTTGAAGGAAGGGAAATGACTTTTCAGTTGTCAAGTAGGGACCGCAATGAGCTTAAATTGATGGAGGATACGTTATTCAGAATAAACAAGGGTGACTACGGAAAATGTGAAACCTGCGAAAAAAAGATTAGTATGAAACGCCTACAAATCATGCCATTAACAGCTTTGTGTATTGAATGCCAGGAAACCTCCGAGCGTTTTTAAATCCACCCCCTTATTTGCCATGGCACTTTTTGTATTTCTTGCCACTTCCGCACGGACAAGGTTCATTCCGACCTACTTTTTCTTCACCACGTCGAACAGTTACCGGTCTTTCCAGAGTTTCTGATTCTCCACGGTGTTCCACAACCTGCGAAGATTTACTGGCAAATTCATCCGTCATTTCAGCTTCTTGATCAATCTGGACTTTAAATAAATACTCAGTTGTTTCTTCTTTGATACGAGCCATCATGGCGCCAAATAAATCAAACCCTTCTTTTTTATATTCCGTTAGTGGGTTTTTCTGGGCATAACCCCGTAAACCTATCCCTTCCTTCATATGATCCATTCCTAACAGGTGATCTTTCCAAAGCCCATCTAAAACCTGAAGCATGATAACTTTTTCAACATGCCGCATAAAATCAGGTTCAATGTTCTCTTCTTTCGCTTCATAAACTTGGGCTACAACATCCATAATAACGTCATGAAGTTTGTTTCTGTTACAGTGGTCCAATTCCAGCCTTACTTTTCCCTGAAGGATGAGTTCATTATCACTGGGCTTTTCAATATTTACCGCAAACTGCCTTTCTAGTAACTCGTTCAACGCCTCAATGTCCCACTCTTCTGGGTATATCTTTTCGTGGGCAATGTCAGCCAATGCATCATCTATCGTTTCATCGGCCATTTCCAAAAGAATTTCTTTGGGGTTAACCGTACTGATAATCTCTCTACGCAACGCATAAAGAACTTCTCTTTGACGATTCATTACATCGTCATATTCCAGAAGGTGTTTTCGAATATCAAAATTATGGGCTTCTACCTTTCTTTGGGCATTGGCAACAGCCTTAGAGACCATGGCATGTTCGATGGGCTGCCCGTCTTCCATTCCCAGTCGAGCCATCAAAGGAGATATTTTATCCGAGCCAAAAATGCGCAGCAAATCATCCTCCAAACATAGGAAAAAACGGGAAGACCCCATATCTCCCTGCCTTCCAGAACGACCTCTTAACTGATTATCAATGCGCCGACTCTCATGTCTCTCTGTTCCGATAATATGGAGACCCCCCAATTTCTGAATCCCTTCACCCAAAACAATATCTGTACCCCGGCCGGCCATATTCGTAGCAATGGTCACGGCTCCAGGCTGCCCAGCATTTGAAATGATTTCGGCCTCTTGAGCATGATGTTTTGCGTTCAGAACATTGTGTTTGACCCCAAATTTTTTCAATTTTTTGCTCAAAAGTTCTGATCTTTCGATAGAGATCGTACCCACCAGGACAGGCCTTTTTATAGCGTGCAACTCCTTAATCTCTTCAATGACAGCATCAAACTTTTCACTTTCTGTTCTATAAATCACATCAGGACAATCTTCTCGAATCATTGGTTGATTGGTGGGGACCACAATCACTTCAAGTTTATAAATTGAGCCAAACTCTTCTGCTTCTGTATCTGCCGTTCCAGTCATACCACCAAGCTTTTCATACATGCGAAAATAATTTTGAAACGTGATGCTAGCGAGGGTCTGATTTTCGTTTTCAATTTTCACCCCTTCCTTCGCCTCTAACGCCTGATGCAGTCCATCGCTATAACGCCTACCAGCCATCATGCGCCCGGTGAATTCATCGATGATGACAACTTCCCCATCGTTTACCACATAGTCCACTTCATTTTTAAACAGACCGTGCGCTTTAATCGCCTGATTGAGGCAATGCAACGTTTCTATATTTGCAGGATCATAAAGATTATCCAAATCCAGTAGTTTTTCCATCATGACAACACCCTCATCTGTCAAGGAAGCACTTTTGGCTTTTTCATCGACCGTATAATGCTCTTCCTTTCTCAGCTTGGGTATGTATTGATTTACCTTATAATATTTATCTGTGGACTCTTCCGCCTGACCAGAAATAATCAAAGGAGTTCGAGCTTCATCAATTAAAATACTGTCTACCTCGTCTACAATGGCAAAATTCAACTCCCGCTGAACCATTTGCTCTTTTGAGAACTTCATATTGTCTCGAAGGTAATCAAATCCGAACTCATTATTTGTGCCATATAACACATCAGCAGAATATGCGGCCCTTCTCTCCTCTTCAGGAATATCGTGATAAATCATACCTACGGATAAACCCAAAAATTTATAAATCTGACCCATCCATTCGCTATCACGCTGCGCCAGATAATCATTAACCGTTACTACGTGCACTCCCTTTCCCGACAAAGCATTCAAATAGACCGGTAATGTCGCCATCAAAGTTTTTCCTTCACCGGTTTTCATTTCCGCAATCTTTCCTTCATGCAGAACAACCCCACCTACAATCTGTACATCGAAGGGACGCATTTTAAGTGACCTGACACTGGCTTCGCGGGCCACGGCAAATGCCTCAGGAAGGATATCATCCAAGGTGGAACCGTTGGCCAATTTCCCCTTCAACTCCGGTGTTTTACCTTTAAGCTGGTCATCAGATAGAGCCTTAATCTCTTCTTCAAGGGCATTCACAGCATCCACATAGCTCTGAATCCGTTTTATTTCGCGATCATTGCGAGTACCAAAGAGTTTTTCAATAAAACCAAATACCATATCAAATCCTAAAGTTTACTTTAATTAGTTGAAATGTTTACCGTGTCATTTTCGGGAGTCATGCAGTGTTAGCGTCACCAATTAATCGCCACCGGCTGTGGCTGACTATCAAGGTTAAAATATTTCCGGCAAGGGTACCTACAGAAAGTTTGAGGTATCGGGTGGGGAAAATACTCAAAATTTGGGATAGCTATAACCGTCAAAAATTTACCAGAATCTAATCTTCTAAAATATAGTTTTTGGGGTTGACAGGCACACCATTGAGCAACACCTCATAATGCAAATGAGGCCCTGTGCTACGCCCTGTATTTCCTACCAGCGTAACAACCTGTCCACGCTTGACCTTGTCACCCACTTTGACTAAATGCTTGGAGTTGTGTCCGTATCGTGTAATCAAGCCATAACCATGATCGATCTCAACTAAGTTCCCATAGCCATACTCTCTTCCTTCGACTACCACTACACCATCTGCTGTAGCAAGCACAGGAGCGCCATTTCGGGTTGCAATATCCCAACCCTTATGTTTTTCCCTTAAGCCAGTGAAAGGCGACTTTCGGAAGCCAAAACTGGAAGTGACCCAACCGCGTGTAGGCCAAATTGATGGGGTTGAAGAAAGTAATGATTTTTGATTTTTAAAGAAATCATCCAATTCTTGGAAACTAATACTTTGGATTTTAGCCTGTTCATTCAAATGACCCAGTCCATTGGATAAACTCTCCACTCGAGCAGCGACCCCACGATCCATAGCTGTCGTGAAACTATTAGCACTCAATCCATAAGGACCACCAATGCCCCAGCTCTTCTCTATCGACCTGGGAGAATTTTCCAGAGCCGTAATGATCCGAAGCTTTTTCTCAAATCGTTCCAACCGAACCATTTCCGTCTCAAAGTTTTTTACTTGCTGAGCAAATTTTTCAACCTGCGTTTTACTAATTTTCGCTTCTCTTTGAAGCTTGACCAGCTCTGTTTCACTAATCTGTAAATGCAAGTATTGCTGAATAAAATAGGAAGAAGACCCCAGGAACCCTATCAAAACAACTAAAGACATCAAAACGCCAAGCTTTACAAATCGTTGTGGCAGACGAAATCTTTTGGGTGTACTCAGAGATCCTGGAAAAATAACTATTGTGAATTCGTCCTTGCCCACCTAGCCCCCTCGATAAAAATTAAAAGGTCCCAATATCTCCGAATATAAAGCTTAAGTCATTATCCTGTCAACATTTAAATAGCTTCCAGCCAAAATGAAAATTAAGAACAAAAATGATCGGTTCGCATTGGATGTTATATGTTTTCAAACAAATTGTCTCGACCTAGTTGAGAGGTTTTATTTTATCCCTGGCCTGTTTATGGTCAGGGTTAATAGCTAACACCTGCCTGAAAAACTCTTGACTCTTTTGGCTATTCCCACTTTCTTCATGGAGCAGGCCTAGGCTAAATAAAGCGGGCACCTGACCTTTTACGTCCTCCGTTTGCTGATAAATATTCAGGATCTTTTCAAACCCAGTGATAGCGTTGGTTATATTTCCCTTTGCATACTCACGAAATGATTCCTGCCTTATAAATCGTGCAAGTACCTTTCCATAGCCCCAGGACTCCTCTCTATTATTTAGGTTTTCTTTAAACTCCTCTTCAAACCGAGATCCTTCGCCCATCTCATCATAAATTTTTTTCAAGTTAAAAAAAAACATTAATTCTTTTGGATCACTTCGAATAGCATTACGAACTTTTTCTACCGCATCCTGAAAATATTTTTGATTAGATAGAACAGCTGCCCAATTATTCCAAGCTAAACCATTAGCAGGATCCAATTTCGTTGCATGTCTAAATAATTCCTCGGCTAATTGGTCCTCATTTTTTAAATAGTGAGTAAACCCTAGGCCATAGCTGACTCCGGACGATTTTTCATGAGACTGCAGATAGTCATTTAAAAAGTTTTGGGCTTCGTCTAATGCCCCCATAGCATCCCAGGCTTTAACCATCTTTCGGAATAGAGAGCTGACATCGATCTTATCCTGCAAAACCGACTTGTAAACCTCCAGTGCATCCTTAAACTTCCCCTGAGAATAATAAAAATCACCTTTAGCTTCGGGAGGCAACTGAAAATCGTTCATATTTAAATGTGGTTGAGCTCTAGAGTAGGATGGAACCAGAGTCAGCGATAAAAATACCAGCGAAGCACTGATTACTAAATGGAAATATCGTTTATCTAAGACAAGAAACTTACGATTAAAAAGTAGGCTAATAATTTGAGGGATCCTTCTCGGATGGAGCATCTTCGCGGCCACTTCTATCATAGAAACGCGTAAATTGATTTTCAAAATGTAAAATCGCTTGCCCAATGGGACCGTTTCTTTGCTTTCGAATCAGGATTTCCGTCTTTCCTGGATCATCTGTTTCAGGGTTATACACAACATCCCGATAAATGAACATGACCACATCTGCATCCTGCTCAATTGAACCCGATTCCCTGAGGTCTGATAATATAGGCCGCTTATCGGTCCGGCTCTCCACAGCACGACTTAACTGGGAAAGAGCAATTATAGGAACATTCAACTCTTTGGCCAGAGCCTTAAGCCCTCGCGAAATTTCCGAGACCTCCAGCTGTCGACTTTCGGTCTTGGATCGGCCCTGCATCAACTGCAAATAGTCCACAATAACCAAGCCCAAAGGCTGTTCCGCCGCAAGTCTTCGAGAACGAGCACGAATATCTAAAGCAGATAAAGCTGGGCTGTCATCGATGAACAACTTCGCTTCAACAAGTTCTCTGCCAGCATCATGCACTTTAGGCCAATCAGCTTTAGCCAGGTAGCCTGTACGGACTTTGGAAGAATCGACCTGGGCCTTAGAACATAACAACCGCATTCCTAATTGTTCTTTCGACATTTCTAGGCTGAAGAATGCTGTGGCTATTTTTTTATTTAAAGAAACATAACGGGCTATATCCAGAGCAAGGCTGGTTTTACCCATACTGGGTCTTGCTGCAAGAATGATTAAATCCGATGGCTGAAAACCCGCTGTCATATTATCCAGACCAACGAAACCGGAAGCCACACCCTTAACCATACCCGGGTCCTGGGAACGTTTCTCCAGATCCGACAACTCTTGTTTAATAATTTCAGGGAGTTTGTAAAAACTGGGTTTTGATCTTTTTTCAGAAATCTCAAAAATAGACTGTTCTGCTTTATCAAGCAGGGTGTCTACATCGTCACTATCGCTATAACTACTGGAAACAATTTCGGTAGCAGTTTGAATCAAATCGCGTAGAATTTTTTTCTCTCGGAGGATTTTAGCGTGGTGGGCCACCGCAGTAGAAGTGGGCACAAAATCCTCAAGCAGGCCAAGGTATTCGATGCCCCCCACCTCTTCCAACTCATTTTTTTGTCTGAGCCGGTCTGCCACGGCAAGGACATCTATCGGCTCATTAGCCTCAAACTGCCCCCGCATGACAGAAAATATTTTCTTATGGGTGGATTTATAGAAGTCCTCTTCCCCTAAAATTTCGAGGGCCTTGGCGATTGCATCTTCGGAGTGCAGGCATGCCCCCAAAACACTCTGTTCAGCTTCCCTGTTGTATGGAGGCAGTCTATTCAGAGAAATGTCGGTCAGGGCATTAGCCATAATTCTATCAGGGTAAAAGGAGAGAGCCTCTTTATTCTTTGGTTTCCCCTTTTTGTTCCTCAGCAGTGGTAGCGAGCTCAGTCACTTCAGCTGTTTCGGTAGCTTCAGCTGTTTCGGTAGCTTCAGCTGTTTCGGTAGCTTCAGGGGTAGCCTGTTCGGCTTCTACAATTAATTTAATTTGCGCCGTCACTTCTGAATGGAGCTTGACAGGAATTTTATATTCTCCGGCTTTTTTAATTGGATCTGCCATCTGAATTTTACGCCGATCAATATCAACGCCCTGGGCTTTCAGCAAATCCGAAATTTCCTGCGCAGTTACCGAGCCAAACATCTTGCCAGTGTCACCCACTTTTTTCTTAATCGTGCAGGTCACCTTTGCAATTTCATCAGCAACAGCCTGGACTGTCGCGACCATCTTCTTCACCTTAGACTGAACGATTAGTTTTTGATGGTTAAACGCCTTGAGGTTATTAGGGGTTGCTAACAAAGCCTTTCCCTTAGGAATCAAGAAGTTTCTCCCATATCCATCTTTAACTTCTACCTCGTCACCACAAAGCCCCAGTCCATTTACATCTTCTTTCAACAACAGCTTCATAAATTACTCCTTTCCTCAGAACCAAAGCATCTCATTTCATATCTGGAGCTGTCCGCAACTTTCTAAAATCTGCCCAGATATCAAACACGCCTAGTCCAGCCACTAAACCTATTAAAAGTGGTTGCACAAAAATTAATATAAAAAGAATAAACCAAAAGAAAACCTGAACCTTCCTGGCTTTCAAAAAATAAACAACAATACTCATCCCTTGGGTAAAATAAACAACAAGCATCACCAAAAAGATGTTCAGCCCTGCATCGGAGACAATGCCCTGCCCAAAAAACAAAGCCGCCCCAGATATAATGAACCCCCAAATAAGGGTTTCTGGGCACAACCATTCAGAAAATACTGGCCCAGGAAACAGACCCGGCCCGTAAAGGCGAATCCATGTAATTCGAATCAGCCCGTAATTAATCGTCGTACTGATTAACGACCCGATAAGTAAAAAAGCCGGATAAGATGCAGCAAATATTCCTGCCATTTGCTCTACGAAGGCCTTCATATCCGTAACTTCCGCCTTATTCTCGCCCATGGACTCAAAAGCAACCATAGACTGGGAAAAATGAGCGCGGATTTGTCCCTCAAAAAACTCTTCAATGGAAGTGCCCTCGGGACCAAACAAAACTAATAACATTACAATTGATGCCAAACCCGTTGCCAATGTACTAACCAATATGCACCTGTCAGCTGGCAACTGGATACGAATCATTTCCCCTAGCACCAAGGCCATGAGAGCATACTCCGCTAAAAACAGCATTGCCTGATTGACACCCACCATCATCAGGAGCATCACAAAAACCAACGCAACCAAGATCATGCCAACCTGCCTGCCCCTTTGCAGATATAAAAAGACCAACGGAAAAGGAGATAAAACTCCAATCAAAGCTCCCACCGGCGGAAAAACCATCAAGGCAAAAACTAAAGCAAAAGCAAGAACTACAGGCAACAGCAAATTTTTTGGCGATGGCAACTCAGCCAAAACTAATTCTCAACAGCAAAGGGCAACAAGGCAATACTTCTAGCTTTTTTAATTGCCCGCGTCAGAGTCCGTTGGCACTTTGCGCAATTTCCTGAAATACGTGAAGGTACAATCTTACCTCTTTCGGAAATCAACGGTTTCAATGCCTTGATATCAAAGAAGTCAATATAGACTTTACTTTGATCATCGTTGCAGAACCGGCAAATCTTATTTGAATAGAGTGAACGCTTTTTTGTTTCTGGCATAATTACCTTTTCTTAATTTAGTTATTTTAATGAACCCTTCTGCCTTAAATCAGACCGGGTATTTTAAAATTATTATCAACGGAAAGTCCGTAAAGTCAATTTACTGGACTAAAATGGAATATCGTCAGCAGGTGAACTGGGCAAAGAGTCCTTATCCATGCTTACTTTATCCCCTTGACGAGTCAAAAACTGGACATTATTAGCGACCACTTCAAGCTTGTTTCGCTTCTGCCCATCTGTCTCCCAAGTCTGAAAATTTAACCGACCTTCAATGAAAACCAGACTGCCCTTGTTCAAGTACTGGGCGCAGTTTTCACCTTGCTTGGCCCAAACCGTGATATCGACAAAACAGACATCCTCTTTCCATTCCTCACCCTGCTTGAACTTACGATTGACGGCCAAACCAAAACTGGCGACTGCGGCACCCCCAGAGGTAAATCGCAATTCGGGATCCCGGGTCAGGTTGCCCATCAGAAGTACCTTGTTGAATGAAGCCATTTCAGATCCTTAAAATCAGGTTATGAATCAGAGTCTTTTCCTTTGTCACCATCTGCTTTCTTGGCAGAACCTTCCTCCACTTCAGTCTCATCACTACCCTGGCCCATGGCCCTCTCCAGTTCACCATCCGACAACCGGACTACCATGTATTTGATAACCAAATCGTAAAACTTGTATTTGGTTTCCAGGTCAATTACCTTAGCGGACTCAAGGGTATGATAAATGTTCAGGTAAACCCCGAATCTATTTTTCTTTACCCGATAGGCAAGGCGTTTTTTACCCCACTTTTCAACTTTAAGGCTAGCCCCACCGTTACTTTTGATAAATTCGCCAATTTTTTCCAAGGCTTTATCAACATGGGGTTCGTCAACATCGGGTTTGAGAATCAGGACACTCTGGTAAGATCGCAAAAGATACCTCCTCACGGGTTAAAAATAGCTCCAGCCTAATAACTGGAGCGAGGGGTTGAAATGCGCAAACAGATGATAGGACTTTGCTTAATATATCTGTTCACTATATTATAATTTGGGCTAGATTCTTGCACAGTCACCCAATAAAATCAAGGGATTTTCAAATTCCGCAAACTAATGCTAAACCGTAAAAAACCGAACCACATGGAAATAAAGCCTGAATACTCCATCATCTCGATCCTGTCAGGGCATTCAGTCCTCTGGCTTTGCGTCCTATCAACTTTAATCCTCTCAGCCTGTGATCTGCCTAAAGCTCCTGCTGAACTATTTTACAAATTTGATGTCATGCAGGTAGGCAATGGTCCAGAGCACTTATTAACCGCCGATCTGAATATAGATGGAGAGCCCGACCTGATTTCCGCCAACACCACCAACAGCACTCTCACCCTCTTTTTAGGCAAAGGTGATGGAAGTTTTCAAGCCCCATTAACCATAAATGTAGCGGCAGAACCCACCATGTCAGCGGTCGGAGATATTGACCGCGATGGTTATCCCGACTTGATCGTCAATGGCCGGGGCGCAAAAATGTTTATTGTTCTCCAAGGCAATGGAGACGGAACTTTCAGAAAACCCATCCCGACCATAACCGGGAAAGTTCCTTTGAATATCATTTTGGGAGACTTCAATCACGATGACAAACTCGATGCTGCCGTCACCCTGGCCTTTGCTAAAATGGAATTGTATATCGGCACAGGTGATGGTCGGTTCAAAAAAGGTGCCAGCTATCAGACAGGGTCGCGATCCTTTTCCGGAGTCACAGAAGATTTCAATGAAGATGGGCATCTAGACATTGCCTTGGCTGCCAGTAGTTCCGGTGCCAGTTCCATCCGGATTTATTTTGGGAACGGAGATGGTACGTTTCAAAACCCCATACAGCTGGCACAACAGTTGGTACCTCTATCTGTGGTAGCCAGTGATATGAATGGTGATGGAAAACCCGACCTGGTTTTTGCCTCGGGTAAAGGGGACAATTTATACCTGATCTATTCTAACGGGGACGGTAGTTTTAAAAACCCCATCTCTTTTTCAGGCGGAGGAGGACCCTTTGCACTAACAACAGGTCATTTTAATCCGGATAAGTTGAAAGACGTGGCAGTCGCTAATTCTCGATCCAGTACATTCTCAATGGTCGTCCGCAATCCCAACGGAACCTTTAAATTCCCCACGCGTGATTATATTGTCGCTGGCGGTACGGTATTAGCCATCACCAGTGGCGATTACAACCACAGCGGCATGAGCGATATTGCAGTATCCAGCAACGCCAAAAACACCATCGAAATTTATTTACAAAGACGAGTTTTTTCCGACTAGCCCACTAGCGTGGGAGGCAAATGGAGGCAGGGAAAACTTAGGAAAAAGTTATTTCTTTTTGGGTCCAGCGTCACGCTGGCCGCCAGTGCTTGGTTTATTTTTGATACCGACTTGCTGGAAGATATTGCCCATCACACCCATGAAGTTGGATTGCTCTTGCTCCATAATCTGGGCGTTCTTTTTATCCTGATTGAAAATGTTCAGGCGAATCTCTTGCGGCCTTCCCAGAAGTTTGTTGAGAGCCGTTCCTGTTTGCACTGGGGCGTGGCAGGTCGTATTTTGACAAAGATAAACGGTGGGCTCATTATTTTCTGCAGCCTTGCCTTCTGCTAAAGGTAACAAGTCTCCGGTCGATTTGTCCTCATTCCAAATGATTATTTTATTTGGGCGGTAATCGGTGTGCAGGACTTTCCACATTTCATCGTAAGAAGGCTGATCGCGCGGCCCGGAAAATATCACCTCCACGGGGGGGAGGTTCACTGCACTCATTGCGGATAAAAGTCCGGTGAATCCTGCGGGACCTCTTTCCATTATACTGCGAAATGAATTGAATATTGCGTCTGTTTTACGGGTGAATAATTCTTCTCCTGTGAGTCGCCCCAGTTTTAGAAGCGCCAGAGCGGCAATGGCGTTCGCAGAGGGTAGCGCCTCATCGGCTGGGTTTTTCAGTTTAGATATCAATTGTTCCCCTGACCGACCAGACAGGAAGAATCCACCTTCCTCATCATCCCAGAACTCTTCGATCATGGCCTGGGCTAATTCCTTAGCTCGCATTATCCATTTGCTATCCAGCCCGGCTTCATAAAGCCCTACCAACGCTTCCAGAAAATAGGCGTAGTCATCCAGACACCCATTTATTTTGCTTTGCCCGTCTTTAAAGACGCGCAGTAATTTATGCTCATCGGCGTTCCATTGATGAGACCAGATAAAATCCGCGCAACGGGTAGCGGAATCCAGATAACTGGAATCGCCCAGCACAGAAGAGCCCTGCGCCAGTGCGGTTATCATTAGTCCATTCCAGGCAGTGATGATTTTTTCATCCCGATCCGGTTTTGGTCTTTTTTCGCGAGCCTGGAAAAGGGTTTCCTTGCCCTTCTTTAAAATATGATCCGCTTCAAAAATGGGGATGTTTTCAGCCTCGGCCAGGCGCTCTACATTCGCATTGATGTGTAAAACATTCCGCCCTTCTATATGGCCTCGGGGAACCAAGCCATAAGCTGTGGAAAAAATTTTTGCATGTTTGGGCCCCAACAGGTTCATAACCTCTTTGAGTTCCCAAGTGTAATAGGTGCCTTCTTTACCTTCCGTATCCGCATCCTGACTGGCATAAAACGCCCCTTCAGGGGACGTCATTTCACGCAGCAACCATGCGAAAGTTTCTATTGGAATGGTTTGATAAATATCCTGCTTGGTGGCTTGAAACATATCCAGAAAAAGTTTTGCCAGGAGTCCGTTGTCATAAAGCATTTTTTCGAAATGCGGGACCCTCCACTTGCGATCTGTTGAATAACGGTGAAACCCGCCTCCCAACTGGTCAAACAACCCGCCCTCCGCCATGCCAGTCAAACTCTTATCAAGAATATCCATCGACTCTCCGGTTTCAGCCCAGTGGCGCAACAACAGGTTATAGTACATAGGTTCGGGAAACTTCATTCCAGAACCAAAGCCACCAAAATCCTCATCAAACCTGTTGGATAAAATTTCCACCGCACCACGAATCAGTTCATCGCTGGGCACTCCTCGGGCAGTGCCTGCCTGGTTTTCTATGGAAATTTTCTGCAAGATATTTTGTGACCGGCTTTCCAGTTTCTCTTTATTGCCCGTAAAAAGATCGTGTGCCTGTTTAAGCACCTCTGCAAAACCAGGGCGGTTATATTTTGCAAAAGGTGGATAATAGGTTCCCCCTAAATAAGGTTTTTGATCTGGAGTGAGAAACATGCTTAGAGGCCATCCACCATGCCCTGTCAACTCAACCAGAACTTTCATATATAAAGCATCTACATCTGGTCGCTCTTCACGGTCGACCTTAATATTGATAAACTTTTCATTCATGATTTTGGCGATCTCTTCATTTTCAAAAGACTCATGAGCCATGACATGGCACCAATGGCAAGCGGAGTATCCAATGCTGAGAAAAATGGGCTTATTCTCAGCCTCTGCCTTATTTAAAGCCTCTGGGCCCCATGGATACCAGTCAACCGGATTGCTGGCGTGCTGTAGTAAATAAGGACTAATCTCGTTTTTTAAATGATTGGAAATTTCTGAACCGGCCACAATAATCGCACCTTTCTAAATAGAACCAATGGACGAAATTCTTCGCTAACGCCAAGAATGACATGAAAAAAATTATTCATGCAATTAGCGAACCCATAGTTTCGCATGAACAGGTTTTTGAAAACAAGCAATGTATGTTCGGCAACCTAAGTCATTATTTTCAAAATTATTTTGGAATGCAAGGTGTCCCTAAAAAAACAGTCGTTCTGTTTAAATCAAATTTCCCCAACCCACTCCGCAGAAGTGGAGCTTCAGTGAACCCCTCTTTTATTAAGAGGGACTGGGTTGATTTAGAACCTCTTATGCAAGATGCGTACTAGGACTATAATTCTTCAGATAGGGCTGCAGATTACCATTGCCCGCATCGCTCGAATACTAGTCGAAAAAAGTTAAGATCTACCAAAAATAAGGCAGCAAAGGAAGGAAAAACTACAGCGGTACTATTTCTTCAATAAGCTATGGCGATATTGATGATAAAAATCACGCATGCTTTCGTATTCGTCAAGAGCACCCGCTTCTAATTCTTTTTTATCATCGACAATAAACGAGGCAGAATTAATATTTTCCTCAACCGTAATGCCCACCGTAACTTCTACACCAGGGTCAAGAAAAAAAGTAGGCTTCATAAAAGAGTCAACAAACGATCCAATTACGTTTCGTGCCGTAGAAGGCCCGAAAAAAGGCAAAACTATATAGGGCCCTGTTGGAACCCCGTAAGAACCCAAAGCCTGATCCATGTCTTCATTAACATTATGGATACCATATTCCTCTCCAGCCACATCCGCCAGACCACCTATCCCAAATGTTGTATTGATCAATACTCGCACAAGAACCCGGCCAGTTTTTTCAAAATCTAACTGAATCAAGCTGCTTACTAATTTGACAGGGGACATGAGATTAGAGAAGAAATTTTTAATTCCCAACCGAAGATCCTGATGAATAGCATCCCGGTAACCTCTTGCTACAGGCTCCAACACACTATCGTATATGGTGTCATTGACATCGAACATCCAGCGGTTATAACCCTCAAAAGGGTCAGACATTACGGGAAGGTCCTCAGTATCTCCAGCGAAAGGGTCTTCTAAACCTTCAAACGGATCTGAGTATTCAAATGGTTTGGTTATTCCCTGGGCTGTGTCGACGGGAAATGATGAACTTTTAGGAATGCTCTTTTCAAGCTTGATGGTAATTTCAGAAGTTTGCACATAAACATCTTCACCAGTTTCGTTTACGAAGTGGTGAGACAAATTGGAACTATAATTCGTGTCATTAGCCGAGGAAAAAGACGAGAGCCCAAGGACCAAAAACATTACCAAAAACCATTCACCAACTTTTTTAAAATTTTTCACCAATACGTCCCTAACAACAATTATAAAACCAGTAGTGCCAGCTAACAATTCAAACCAACTCTTGCAAATTCAAGAAGTTCCCCTCAACGGGGCCGATTTTGACACAACTCATAAGATCTTGCAAGGCCCTAATAAATACTCTCTGTGCTATTTCAAACCTGCCGGCTCAGGAAAAGTTTTTGATAAACGGTCTATCAAGCCCTCTTGTAGAGAAATGTTATTCGCCCTAGCTTTTCGAATCATTCCCCAAGCGTGCTCATATTTTTGTTGCTTGGATAAAACCTCAATAATAATTTCATAGGCCTGTTTGTTGAACTTGTTCAACACTAGACTTTCTTCCAATTTGGAAACGGCTTCTTCCAACTTTCCCATGGCGCCTAGAGAAGCTCCCAAATAAGCATAAGCATTACTGTGCTCGGGGTTGATCTCAAGCACTGTTTGGTAATGGCCAATCGCATCTTTGAATTTTTTATCCATTGCCAGGGTCAACCCCCAATATAAATGAGCTTTTTCATCGGTGGGGTCCTTTTTTGCAGCTAGGGTAAAATGTCTAATTGCTTCCGCTCTTTTGCCCAATTTCACCAGGGAAATCCCCCACCAAGTCTGCATTAGAGCATGGTCAGGATTCCTTTCGCCAGCCTTCTGGGCTATTTCCACAGCCTCTTGATATTTACCCATCGCATTCAGTTCTTTAACTAATTTAAGTGGGTCTATTTGAATTGTTTTCGCGTCAATTTTTTTGCGGTCTTTAGATGCTTCCTGAAATGCTACTTCAGACAGTTCTTGGGCTTCTTCCATTTCACCTTTAAAAGCAAGATACAAAAAGCCAACGACAACGATAATCATACAAAAGGACCACAGAGCTTTAATTTTTCCGGGCATCAGTTTTTAGTCTCTAGTTACTGGAATAGTTTTTCTGGCAGGATCACTGACAATAACAGCAACGAATTATACCAGTTTTGCGTTTAAAGTTTCTTTAATATTTTTTCTGCCTTTGGTAACAGGTTCTCATAACCTGGTCGCAATGGTGCTAATTCCAAAAATGCTTGCAAATGTCTTTTCGCCAACTCAGGGTTCCATGCTTTATATTGAACGCCCAGATAATAGTGAGCCGGAGGAAAATCCGGATCCCATTCCAATGATTTTTTAAATTCGTGAATGGCTTTTTCGGGATCTTTTTTAAACGCATACGCCAACCCCAAATACAAACTCACATCTTGATCCCCTGCGTACCATTTTAATGTGTCACGTAGAACAGTGATGGCCTTATCTGGCTGGCCAGAAAATATATAGAGCTGGGCCAGACTCACGGTGCCAAACACGTAGAACGGGTTGATCCTAAGAGTGTTTATGTATGCGGACTCAGCTTGATCCACCCGTTGCAGTTCTTGAAAAATATTACCCATATTGTAATAAGTCATCACATGATCAGGGTCCAGCTTCAAAATCTGCTGGTAATTATTAAGAGCCCTACTGATGTCACCCACATTATATGCTTCTACTGCCTGGTCCAAAAGCCTCCCCAGTTTTGCTTTATTTTTAATATCTTCAATTTGACTTTCAGACCGTTGCAACTTAGAAAGAGTTTTCATTACCTTTTTGCGAACTTCAACATCTGTATTGGAAAAGGCGACAAATTTAGGCTCCATTTTAATAAAGGGTGTCAACTGTCTGACCAAAACCGCCCGTTCGTCTTTATATACATATTTTGGGGCATTGAATTCCAGCAAGGAATTATCATCCGTATGCAAGGGAGCCGAAGCGCTGAACTCAAGTAACTTTTCCCGGGACATAATCATCAGGCTTAATAGGTCGGAAATACTGTTAATACCAATTCGATGCAAATCGCGGCCCACTGTTTCGTTCGACAAATATTGCAGGACTTTTTTATACGACAATTCATATTTCTTTTCAGACCCAATCAAAAGGTAGTCGTCTCCCGCGATGGACTCCCACATAGTCACAAAGGCAAACTCTTTACTGAATGATCGAATAATGGACTTAAAACTATCTGGAGACATATTGGTATGAACCCAAATGCAAGCAACTCCATCGGGGTTCAAACGCTTCTTCATCAGTTGAAAAAAATCAACGGTAAATAAAGCCCCTACTCCTGAGATCCAGGGATTGGAAGGTTCAGAGACAATCACATCATAGGTCATTTCTGATAGGGCTATATGATTGCGACCGTCTTCGAGCTTGACAGTTACTCTCTTGTCATCCAGAGCATAGTGATTAAAAGGATCAAAGAATCGAGAACCTGCAATGACCGCAGGAGAAATTTCTACGAGGGTGATTTCATTAACAGGAAACTGTTCCACCGCGCCCAGAGTAATTCCGCTGCCCTGCCCTATTACCAAAGCGGATTTGGGATCAGGATGAAACAACATAGGAAGGTAGCCCGATAACAATTGCGTTCTCATATCAAGAGCCAGAGAGGCATCGGTCTTTCCGTTTACACGTAGAAAAATATTCCCTGACACCGAAAGCTCAGTGGTCACAGTGGTATGCATCCCCTCTTTAAAGAAAAGGATCTTATTTTTCTTCATCTCTGCTTCTTTAAGATCTGCAATACGGTAAGGCATAAAAGAGCCACTGGAAATCACAGATGTATCCCAAGGTCCCATCGATTTTGCCGTAAACAAACAAAAAATCACAACAGCAGGCAGCACATAAACCTTCAGATTAAGGTTTAGTCGAGCCCCCAACATGAGTATAGTCATTCCCAACAGAACATTCAGGAATACCCCGCTAACAAGAGTGGCCTGTATTCCAAAACCAGGTATCATTATAAAACCAGCCAGAAAAGATCCTACAATGGCACCAAGGGTATTGCAGGCATATACCCGTCCTACATGGCGGCCCAGAGTTTGCCTTTTTCGTACCACCATTTTAATGACCAGTGGAAACTGAGCACCCATAAAAAAAGTAGGGATAATAAGAAGTACAAAAATGATCAAGAAGTTTGTTAGTTGAATGAACTCAAATTGCTGCCCAAAATTTTCATATACCCAGCGATTTACAAAAGGGATGTTTTCAAATTGTGGAATAATTAAAAGAGCAGAAAGCCCTATTATAATTTGAGTGATCCCATAGGCCTTCATCAAATCTTCGAATTTGGATAGGAGCCTGGAAAAACTCACTGTCCCCAATGCCAGCCCAAAAATAAAGACAGTCAGAATCAGACTAAAAGCATAAATAGAGGAACCCAGTACAAGGGATAAAATACGATTCCAAGCAATCTGGTATATCAAAGCCACCATGCCAGATAGCGCAAAACTAAAGAGAATTAGTTTCTCTCTTTTATCCAGAGGGGGAAGAGGATACTCCGTTTCAATACTGGTTGAACCTTTTAGAGGGGGTTTAAAAACCAGAATAATTATAACAGCAATAGCAATATTTAACAGGGCCGTCATCCAGATCGTGGATTGGATACCCCAAAGTCGCATAAAAATAAAAGCAGAAGCCCAGGCCCCAAAAACCGCGCCAAATGTATTGATCGAATACAACGTTCCCACATCTTTTCCAATATCGGCTTCATCACGAGAAACAAACTTACTGAGTACTGGCAGGGTCGCACCCATAAAAGTGGCAGGGACGATCAATATTGCAACACAAATAAGAAACTTAACTAGGCTGGCTTGGGTGTAGGAATTGTCCCAATTGAGATAAACCCCCTGAAATACGGGGAAAACTAATTCAATCAAACTAGGAATAAGCAGGCAATACAGTCCGATTCCTGCTTCCAGAAAAGCATAGGCCATTAATGGATTAAACTTTCTGTCAATCAGCCTGCCCCCGGCATAACTCCCCAGGGCCAACCCCCCCATGAATGCAGTGAGAACAGTGGAAACGGAATAGTGCGTATTGCCCATCACCAAGGTGAGCAAACGGGTCCACACGACTTCATAGATCAGCCCGGTCGCACCGGAAACGAAAAAAAACAGGAAAACCCAAATTCGAAGCGGAGCGCCTCCGCGGGATACTTGCAAAGTCATTATATTTTGGGAAACAGTTTCACAGGCTAACAAGCTAATAATCGTTGGACCCAAGTCCAGTGGGCGGAGAACCTCCGATGGTAACTTGCAATCACTTTATGCTGCGGGCAAACATTCCGAGCCAGCTACCTACTTCCCCACTTAAGCGGATTATTTGGGGTTTTTAGAACGTCCACAGCGGAAACCCAGAATACTATCCTTCCTTCCTGGAGATGCAGCAAAACGTTTAGAGGTACGGATATCTACACTCCTGGCATCCCATGAGCCACCTCTAAATACCCGGTTTTTTTTGTTTTCAGGACCAGGAGGATTCATCATGGGAGCATTATTATAATAAAACTGGTCATAGAAATCTGCGACCCACTCCGAAACGTTCCCTGCCATATCATAAACTCCATACACGCTCCGCCCCATAGGGTAATTACCTACTGGGGACATATATGCATATCCATCACCCGTACCGGCAAGGTTTGCACGCTTTTGAAGGATCTTGTTTCCCCATGGGAACTTAAGTCCATGAGTTCCGCGTGCCGCTTTTTCCCACTCGGCCTCGGTCAAAAGCCTTTTACCAGCCCAGGTACAGAAGTTGGTCGCATCATTCCAGGACACTCCAACGACAGCATTCTTATCAATCTTCATCAAGTCATGGTCACCTTGAAAAAATGGAACCGATGGCTCAACGTAATCAGTCACCTTGCGGTATATGTTATACGCTTCTACACTCACCTCATACTTGTCCACATAAAAAGCGTCCAGATAGATTTCCTGCATGGGTTTTTCGTCAAACCCGCCGGAGTCGGAGCCTCGAGAGAAAATACCTTCTGGCACCAAAATCATTTCCCGTCCGTCATCGCCAATGAGGGTCTCATAAATACTGAAGTCCCGATTATCAGCCACTTCGACATCATTGGCTTTTTTCGCCATTTGTTGTACTCTCGTATCGTGCTCGATAGATTTCTTAATCTCCCAGACGATGACCAGTACAAATATAATAGCGATTAGGAAGCAACCTATAACCCCAATCATTAAATTCTTGTCACGCATATTTTTAAAGCCTGTATATAAAGGAATAATTTTTTATTTTAAATGAATGGACGATTATAATTTAAACAGTGATTAATGCAACGATATTTTCCTCGACCCGGTCCTCTTTCTCAGAAGTCTTCTGAATCATAAAGTTATATAAACCATGAATTTACTCGAAGTTAAAGACACGGCACTATCCTTCATGAAACCTGCGACAGCAGAAGTTTTAAAATGGTATCGGGGAGAGTTTTCTGTAGATCTCAAATCAGACCAAAGTCCTGTCACCATCGCTGACCGTAATGCTGAAGAAATTCTGCGCAAAAAAATTTCCAAGTATTTCCCTGACCACGGGATCATAGGTGAAGAGTTTGGAGACCAAAACCCGGATGCCGAATGGGTTTGGACTATCGATCCCATAGATGGAACCCGGTCATTTATAAGAGGGCTGCCTCTTTTCGCATCTATGATAGCTCTTCTCCACAACAAGAATCCGGTATTGGGCATTATCGAACTCCCCGCCCTGGGCGAATCGGCTTGGGCTGTTAAAGGACAAGGTGCTTTCGCAAACGGTAATCCACTCAGGGCTTCTTCTCACACTAAATTAAAAGGGGCTTTTATCGCAGTAGCAGACCATTATTGTTTTCGTAGTGAAAAACACACCTACCTTTTCAATCGCCTGAATCGGGAAGCTGGAATTGTAAGAACCTACCCTGATGCTTTTGGTCATTTGATGGCAATAAGAGGCGTTGCCGACGTGATGGTAGACCCCCTCGCTAAAATATGGGACTACGCCCCTTGTAAAATTTTGATTGAGGAAGCAGGGGGTCGGTTCGCAAACTTTGCAGGCAACAAAGCCAGCATTGAAGACGGAACCGCTGTGGTGGGTAACTCCAAACTCGTCCAACAAATACGAAAAATTATTGCAGAAAAAAATAAAAGCTAAACAGGTTGACGCCCGGCAAAACCAGAATGAATATCATGCCAGAACCGTATCTCTTGTTCGGGCATTCTCCAACAAAGATAAACCTCACGTCCATCTCGAATTGAAGGGAAATCCACTAACCCCTCGTTAATCCCCTTGACCTCACAACCCGCAGACTCGATTTGCTGAATAATATCGTTATATTGCATAACCACGCTCAAGTAAGCCGCGCCCTCATTACTTCCACCATTCCATTTGGCTTTTTCATGAGCATTGCTGATATCTGGGAAATCCCTTCTCATTGAAACGGATAAATTTTGAATCGCAGGAACCCAGTCAAGCAGTTTGGGAATCAGGGAGTTTGCTTCATCCAAAGTAAAAAATATTTTTGAAGACATATTTGAAGACATATTTTTAAATTATTATTTAAACGCTGGCGATTGTAACATTGGCTCATTATACAAATTTGAAACAATTATTCCAGTTTTCATTACAAAGAGGATTTTAGGAGACGCACCTTAACCTAAGCAAAAAAACAACAAACAAACACATTAATAAAAAAACCGAAAGACCCCACAGAGACTCTCAATAAACTCCTTGTAATACAATATTTTACCAGAATAAAAAACTCTATATTTTTAATATAATAAACCTGTGTTTGATCAGGGTTAAGGAAAGAACCTGATTTATATTGACAAATGACCAATAAGGTTATAAATTCTGAATCCATAATAGTATTTATGGCTATTTATAGTGTAGGATAAATAACCAAA
>DUAA01000155.1 GCA_012961055.1 Nitrospinaceae bacterium | reverse complement strand
ATTTTCCGTGCCAGTCGAAGCCGTTCACGTTCATTCGTTTTCATTTATTTATCCTTTTCCTGCCGCAGCCTTACCGGCTTTTCTGCGAATTCTTTCCGTGGAGTACATAACCCCTTTTCCCTTATAAGGCTCTGGAGGACGAAACCCGCGGATTTCCGCAGCAGCTTGGCCTACTGATTCCTTATTAGCTCCTTTTATAACAATCGTATTTTTTTTGGAATCTACCTCAAACTCAACACCCTTAGGGGCAGGATAGTTAATTGCATGAGAATGCCCAAGGTTTAGAACCAAGTCTTTTCCTTTAAGAGCCACCTTATAACCCACACCAACAATATTCAGCTGTTTGGAATAACCATCCGTAACACCAACAACCATATTATTAATCAAAGCTCGAGTTAACCCATGAAGAGACCGATCCATTCTACCGTCGGACGGTCGGGTCACTCTCACCTCACCATCCTGAAACTCAATTATCATATTAGGATGCAAGTCGCGCTGCAAACTCCCCTTAGGCCCTTTAACTACAATATTTGACCCATTGATCTTTAATTCCACACCAGAAGGAACCTTGATCGGCTGCTTTCCAATTCGAGACATATTATACGCTTCTGTAAAAATTCAGGTTTGCCTGCCCAACTTCCCAGCAGAACCTAAAACCTGGACTCGGTTTCAAAATAGATTTGATTTTTCAACAATACTAATTCCATCTAATCTCTGAAGACTTACCAGACGTAACCCAGCACTTCCCCACCAACACCTTTTTCCCTGCATTTCTCACCAGTCATCACCCCTGAAGAGGTAGAAAGAATCGCAACACCCATTCCATTAAGAACCTCCGGAATCTTGTCACCATTCACATAGCTTCGCCGCCCAGGCTTACTGATCCGCTTAATCCCTCGGATCACCGACTGATCCCCCTGGTATTTCAAATATACGCGGATTATTCCCTGCAGGTCATCCTTGTAAACCCGGAAGTTTTTGATATACCCCTCTTCCTTCAAGATTTCAACGATACGCACTTTCATTTTTGATCCGGGGACATCAACCCTCGGGTGCTTAACCATCAACCCGTTTCTAATACGAGTAAACAAGTCAGCGATAGGATCGGTCATCATAAAGAAACTAAACTCCAAAAAATTAATTGAATTAAATTACCAACTGGCCTTGGTCACACCTGGAATCTCACCGCGCAATGCTCTTTCCCTGAAGCAAATCCGACAAATTCCGAATTTACGGAGAAATGCGCGCGGCCTACCACAAATATTACACCGGTTGTATTGGCGTACTTTAAATTTCTGTTGTCGCTTCTGCTTGGCGACTAGCGATTTCTTTGCCATATCCCTTTACTTTCTTAACGGAAGCCCCATATGGGTCAACAAACATCGACCCTGCTCATCAGTCTGAGCCGAGGTGGTAATCGTAATATTCATCCCCTTGATCTTTTCAATTTTATCAAAATCAATCTCAGGAAAAATTAGCTGCTCTTTAATTCCAATCGTATAATTTCCCCGCCCATCAAACGCTTTAGGAGGCAACCCCCTGAAATCACGGACCCGAGGAAGCGCAAACGACACCAACCGCTCGTAAAATTCATACATCCTATTTCCTCGCATGGTCACCTTCAAACCAATAGGCACCCCTTCGCGCAACTTAAAATTGGAAATAGATTTCTTAGCCTTAGTCACAATAGGCTGCTGCCCAGTGATTACCCTTAACTGATCAATTCCAGATTCGATCAGCTTAGAGTTTTGCAACGCCTCACCCAGCCCCATATTAACGGTAATCTTCGTCATTCTGGGAACCTGCATAACATTACTAAGGCCCAATTCCTTCTGAATAGACGCCTGATGTTTTTCGAAATAAGCTTTTTTAAAATTTGCCATATTATACCTTATCCAACACATCGCCGGTTTTAACACAAACCCGGACTCGCTTACCATCTTCTAATTTCTTCATCTTAGTTCGCACACCTTTACCCACCTTATCACTCACCAACAGAACATTGGAAATGTGAATCTTGCCTTCTTTCTCAAATATTCCAGATTGACGAGTCTTACCATCGCCCTTCGTATGGCGTTTAACCATATTTAGCTTTTCGATAGTCACCCTTAGCTCGCCAGGGAATATAGCGAGAATCTTTCCCTTCTTCCCCTTTTCTTTTCCAGCAATCACCTGGACGATGTCTTCTTTTTTCAAGCGGAGCTTGTAAGGAGCCTCTTTCACTACAGCACCTCCGGAGCAAGCGAAAGAATTTTCATATACTTCTTTGCCCGTAACTCACGACCCACAGGCCCAAAAATACGAGTTCCCACCGGTTCCTTTGTATCGGTAATTAGAACCGCAGCGTTACTATCAAACTTAATATAAGTTCCATTGGAACGACGGATTTCCTTTCTTGTTCTCACCACGACAGCCTTTTTAACCTCACCTTTTTTTATACTGCTTAGCGGGTCAACCTCTTTCACCGCCACTACAATAATATCTCCAATGCGGGCATATCGGCGGCGAGACCCACCGAGTACTTTAATACACTGAACCACTTTAGCCCCCGAGTTATCTGCCACCTCTAAAACCGTTCGCAATTGAATCATAACGCTTCACCTGAATTCTTAGCTTTCTTGATGATTTCCGACAGACGCCAGCGCTTAGTTTTACTTAAAGGCCTGGTTTCGCTGATCGTAATGAAATCACCGGGACAGCATTCATTCTTCTCATCATGAGCACTGTACTTAGCAGTACTTTTAACCACCTTTTTAAACTTGGAATGAACGAATTTCCGCTCCACCTTCACGACCACGGTTTTATCCATTTTGTTACTCACCACAAGACCCATGAGGGTTTTTCTTTTAGTCGTTTTTTGCAAAACCTTCCCACTCCCGTTTAATTTTCGAGCCTAGCCCCGACCCTGTTTTTATTTAGCAGAACTTGCCTTATTATCTTCGTCTCGCCCCGAAGAGCTTTCACCTGAAGATTGAATTTCACGCTGAATCGTTTTTAATCGCGCAACATCCCTTCTAAGGCCTCGAAGGCGACTAGGGTTTTCTATTTTCCCTGTTGCCAATTGGAACTTCAGGTTAAAAATTTCCTGATTAATATCAACTATCTTCTCTCCCCGCTCTTTTTCGGAAAGACCTCTAATCTCATCTACTTTCATAATGCGTATTCACTTCTTCAAATAGGTTGTTTGACAACAAACCGGGTTGCAACTGATAACTTGTGAGCCGCCAGACGAAATGCCTCTTTGGCAACTTCTTCGGAGACCCCCTCCATTTCATAAAGCATTCGACCCGGCCTTATGACTGCCACCCAGAACTCCGGGTTTCCCTTACCCTTACCCATTCTCGTTTCCAATGGCTTCTTGGAAACCGGCTTATCAGGAAAGATTCTCAGCCAAATTTTCCCCCCACGCTTGACATACCTAGTCATAGCAACACGGGCCGCCTCAATCTGCCGGTTTGTGATACGACCGCACTCCAAAGCCTGCAGACCATAACTCCCAAAGGATATTGTGCCTCCGCGATAGGCTACACCACGCATTCGCCCTTTTTGCCGCTTTCTATACTTAACTCTCTTAGGCATCAACATGATGCATTATCTCCAATAAACATTTATGACCGGACAGAAAATTAAGCCCTAGCTCCAACTCTATTAGGCTTAGTCTTTCCCCTCGGTGTGGTTTCTTTTGGCCGAACATCGCTCCTAAT
>DUAA01000154.1 GCA_012961055.1 Nitrospinaceae bacterium | reverse complement strand
GAGTGTGTCATCTCGCTTTAGCTCAAGAAGGGTTCAACCGGCCAGGAGAGGTATTGTTTGGCACAGATTCCCACACCAGTACTTCCGGTGCGTTCGGAATGTTTTCCACCGGAATCGGTAATACGGACGCGGCATTTATTCTGGGTACTGGCAAGCTATGGGTCAAGGTCCCGGAATCGATGTGTTTTGAGTTTTCTGGTACGTTTCCCGATCATGTTATGGCCAAGGATGTGATCCTCACCGTAATTGGCGATATAGGGGTGGATGGTGCGACTTACCGGGCCATGGAATGGCGAGGTGACGCGATCATGAACCTCTCGATGGAAGAGCGCATGACTCTTTGCAATATGGCTATTGAAGCGGGCGGTAAGAATGGCATTATTGAAGCGGATAACGTAACGACGGACTACGTTCGGCAGAGGACCGATGCGCCTTATAAAATTTATCGTTCTGATGATGACGCGAAGTATTTTTTCAAGAAAACATACAATGCCAATGAGATGGAACCGGTCGTGGCAAAGCCTCATTCTCCTGACAATAAGGCCAAGGTCAGTGAATGTGTAGATGTGAAACTCGACCGAGCTTATATTGGCTCCTGCACCGGCGGAAAAATAACCGATTTCCTGGCGGCGGCTCGGCTCTTGAAAGGTAAGAAAGTGATGATTGATACGTTCATTGTTCCCGCAACGCGGGAAGTTGAACAGGATTTACATAAGGAAAAAATTGGCAGTGAATCGCTGATGGATATTTTTAAAAATGCCGGGGCCTACTTGGGAGACCCTTCTTGCGCTGCGTGCCTGGGAGGACCGAAAGATACATTTGGTCGAGCCAAGGACAATCAAGTGGTCATCTCGACTACCAACCGGAACTTTCCCGGACGGATGGGATCCAAAAAGTCGTATGTATATCTAGCGTCACCCTACACCGCGGCGGCCTCTGCTTTGACGGGGTACATTACTAATCCTGCCGAATTTATCAATAATTAAAGGCTACTTGGGAACCTAGAACTGTTCATGGTAACTGAAGAATGTTAGTTACGTTCTATAACTTTAAAGCAATAAAATGAATAAAATAATTGAAGGCTTTGCCTATGTGCTAGGAAATGATGTTGATACGGATCAGATCATCCCTGCTGAGCATTTGGTGTATAGTTTGAGTGACCCTGAAGAACGCAAGAATTACGGGAAATTTGCTTTGTCAGGAGTGCCTGCTGATCAAGCGGGTTTGCCGGCAGGAAAAATCTCTTTCACTGAGAATGGACAGTATGAATCGAAATATTCCATCATCATAGGCGGAAAAAATTTTGGTTGCGGATCTTCCCGCGAGCACGCTCCTGCCTGCATGAAAATCGCTGGGATTCGGGCTGTCATCGCAGAATCCTATGCGCGCATTTTTTATCGCAATTCGGTGGATGGCGGATTTTTTATTCCGTTTGAAAGTGCCAAGCGTTTGGTCGAGGAAATTAATACGGGTGATGATCTAAAAATTGACTTGAATGCAAGCATCATTACCAACCGGACCAGTAATAAAACTTTTGAACTGAAATCGCTGGGTGAGGTTATAGATATTATCGAAGCGGGTAATATTTTTGAGTACGCCCGGAAGACAGGAATGATTCCATCGTCATGAGCTCGGTTGTCCCTTAAATTAAAATCGTGGGTTTCTATATATAAAATGAAAATAGGTTCTGATAAAAACCTTATTAAAGTTGTTCTAAAGGTTTGGTCTTTCTTGGTTGTTTTTCTATTTTTAGGTTTCAGTGGGTTGGGAGTTATAAAGTTGCAAGCAGGTGAGATGGTTCTGATTCCAGAGGGATCTTTTTTAATGGGGAGTACTGAGAAAGATATCCATTGGACGGTGAAACATTTCCATTCTGAATCTTATGACTGGTACCGGGATGAGACTCCGTCTCACAGTGTGACTGTCCCTGCATTTTTTATTGATAAGTATGAAGTCACGGTTGCGGATTACGCAGAGTATATGGGTGTCACGGGCAAGCCAGCTCCGCGCGAATTTGAGAACTCACGGTTTAACCACCCGTATCAGCCAGTGGTAAGCCTTCCTTGGCGGTTAGCGAGAGAGTATTGTCATTGGGCTAAAAAGCGCTTACCCTCGGAAGTAGAATGGGAAAAGGCAGCGCGGGGTACCGATGGCCGCCGTTATCCCTGGGGCAACGAACCAGATGCTCTCAATACAAATATTCGCGGAAAGGGCGATAGTTATCGCAATACCAGCCAGGGAGGCAAATTTCCTGAGGGGGCGAGTCCTTATGGAGTGATGGATTTGTCAGGCAATGTATGGGAATGGATCGAGGATTGGTACCAACCTTATCCTGGCAACAAATATGATAATGATTTTTATGGTGAAACATTTAAAGTGATCAAAGGCGGATCGTGGAATTCAAACTTGGATCTGGCTCGTCCGGCAGTTCGCGGTAAAGCGAATCCGGAAGATAAAAAAAACTATATTGGATTTCGTTGTGTGGTCTCGAAGTAAAAAGGAGAATTTATTGTGCTGATTAATAAAAAAATAGTTCAGGGAATATTGGTGCTGGGTTGGTTGATCTGGTCTTTACCGGTAATGGGGGCAGGAGAGCATTCACCTCATGAAGGGAAGCAAATGGGCCACGGTGCAGGAAAACATAGTAGCTACGGCGGAGCGGGGAAAAGGGGACATGCAGGCGGCAAGGGGGGAAAGCATGGAGGACATGGATATGGTCGACCCAAAGGGCCACCTGTAGATATTCTAGCTCATATAAGGGAACGGTTGGACTCGGATGGAACAAAAGTTAATTTAAACCGATCATTGATTGGGGTAAAAGGAATAAAGATTCTATCTGAAATGCCTGAATTGAAGAATGTGAAGTCTCTGGCGTTGCAGGGCAACAAACTCGGTGATAAAGGGGTGCAGATCCTTACTGGATCGGATACCTTCAAACATACAGAAAATCTTTCTTTATGGGGCAATGGGGTTTCTGCAAAAGGCGCACGGATGATTGCCGAGTCGCCAAATATGAAAAATCTAAAGGAACTCAAACTGACCCGGAACAAGATAGGAAATGAAGGGGTAGAGGCACTTGCCACATCGAAAAATTCGATGTCTCTGATATTTATGGATTTGAGTGCCAATGAAATCAGCGACCGCGGAGCCCTAGCCATTGCCAACTCAACTCGATTTGCCAATCTTAAAACTTTGGACCTTTATAATAATCGTATTTCAACGGAGGGTATGAAGGCACTGCTGCAGTCCAAAAACCTCAAAAGTTTGGAAATGCTCATACTGGTTCGAAATGAGATTGACTTGGAAAAGGCTGATGAAGTGGCTAAAAACCAAAACTTACCGAACCTAAGAAGGTTGGAATTGAATTAAAAACTCATCAGTTTTCAGGGGCAAGGCTGGGAGTGGCCCCTGAAAATTTAGCGGTACCGTCGGTCATTATATTGGTCTATTTTTTCCTGAACTTGATGGGCTCCACGCATCAAGGAGTCTAGTATTTCCTTTAATGCTTCTACTTCCTCAGCGTGCGATTCGGCGTCCTTCAGGTTGTTTGCCTCGTCTTTCACTTCCCCAATGATAGTGTCAATTTCTTTAAGTATTTCCATGATTTTTCAATAGATGTGTTGCTCGCGAACTGCAACTATTGCGCTGGCGAGCAAAGTTTCATCTCGGCTAAATAAGTTTAAGATGTCCCCCTTGCAACGGGAGTAGGTTTTTCTTTAGATGCAAAACTACGA
>DUAA01000153.1 GCA_012961055.1 Nitrospinaceae bacterium | reverse complement strand
GTTGGGAAATTCCACAAGGCTTACCACTATGAAAAACTAGGCCAAGTTTATTTAGAACAAAATAAATATGACATGGCAATCCCGCAATTCGAGGAAGCCATTCAGCGTGATCCCGATATGATGGAAGCCCGATACGGGTTGGCAAAATGTTTTCACGGATTAGGCAATTATAAAGAATCTGCCATTAAGTTAGAACAACTAACCGACATTGACAAAAAATACGATTATGGGAACGCAATTTTTGGCCTGGCAGAATGCTACCGGTTATCCGGCAATGAAGTAAAAGCCCTTGAAACTTACCGGGAAGTAATCGACTCCTTCCACTTTTTTAAAGCCTATTACCACTATGCTCGCCTTCTCGACAAGAAAGGTAAAACGCAAGAAGCCATCAGCTGTATGAAAAGTATTGTTGGTTCTTCCAAGGACCTGCCTGACTACAAACTCGAAAAAGAGCGTTACTGGATTGAAGAGGCTTCTAAATTCCTAAGAAAAAATGGAGTTGAACTAGCCTAAGAAGAGGGCTTCTACTGGCATAAACCTTGTCATATTAAACCGAGAGTTCCACTGTTAACCAAATAAATAGCCTTGCACCGAGTGAAAGAATTAACTTATTGGTCTAGGGTTCAACACCATGACAATTCTTTCTAGGAATCTAAGAACCATCAGAAAAAAGCTTAACTGCACTCAGATGGTCCTTTCAGAGGTTTTGGGAATCGGCTTTAGAACCTATGTCAGGTATGAAGCTGGGGAGAGAGACGCGCCAATCTCAGTCGTGATCAAATTTGCTAAACTTGGAAAAGTATCTTTGGACCGTCTCCTGACCACCGAAATCCTCCTTGAAGACCTAGACACCCCTGACCGGAAAAAACCTCAAGCCTTTATGCGAAATGTTGAAGTTATCGGGGGAAGAATTGAAGAAGGAAGATTAATGTTCAAAGGATTATTGAACGATAATCTGGTGACGACCAATGAAGAAGAACAAAAACTTCTCACTTTATTCCGCAAAGCTGGCCGCCCAAACCGCGAAAAATATCTCTTAGATTTAGAATGGACGTTTAATAATAACCGAAGATCCCGAACCACCGTCACGAGAAAATTTTCCGCGTCCACTGGGAAAAGCACAGGCCACAGTAAAACTCAAAAACTCGCTAAAAACATAAAAAAATAACCGTCCGAGGCTAGCGGGGCATGCTTACTGGAAAGAGGTTGATTTAATCAGGACAACTATTTGCTAGTTTAACGAGCCATTACACTTTTCCACAAAATAATGTTCTGGCTATTTGCGTAGGAAATTTTTTAGGATGTCATCTATTTCAAATAACAGGGATATGGGCCTTCCATGGGGACAGGTGTAAGGCATTGAGGTTTGTTCTAACTCAGAAATCAATTTCCTTATCTGGTCTAGGTTAAGGGTATGGTTGACCTTAATCGCGTTGCGGCATGACATCATTATCAACACATCTTCATATTTTCCATTTAGAACATCTTCATGGGTTCCTCTGGGAAGGAGATCGATGGTTTCTCGTAAAAGTTTTTCATGATCTGCATTTTTAAGAATGGCCGGAACTGATCTGAGTAAAAATTCATTCTGGCCAAAATGTTCCAGTTCCAATCCCAATTCAAGCAATCGTTCTAGGTGAGGAGTCAACATTTCAGATTCCCCCGGAGAAAGTTCCAGGGTAAGTGGGAACAAAAGTTTCTGTACTTCTACTTTGCGATTTTTAGCCGTTTCAAGAAATCGTTCATACAGTATCCTCTCATGGGCTACGTGCTGATCGACCACTAACAACCCCTGCTTCCCCTGCATGATGATGAAAGATCGATTCAACTGGCCAAGCGGCTCAAATTCCGAATAAATAAGATTTGCAACAGGAGTGGGCGCCCTATCAAAACAAGGTACCTGTGATGCAGCAGGGCCTTGGCCCATAAATGTTCTCAATGATTGAGAATGGTCACCCTGGTTCGATAGATGGGATCGATTCGTCCACTGGGGCACCTGATTGTTGGGCTGCGATGAAACTTGTTTTGGTCTTTCTTCCATGGAGGTACCCACCTGTTCCCGTGCCGTCAAGTCGATCGATACCTGCTGATTATTTTCAAGGGCTGAGCGCACACCATGAGCCACAAATTGATGCACATCCTGTTGAAACGCGAAACGAACTTCCGCTTTGGATGGATGAACATTTATATCTATCAAACGCGGGTCCATAGTCAAGTAAAGAAACATTGCCGGATGCTGCCCCTTAGGCAATAAGTGACTGTATCCTTGTTGGGTAGCATGCAAGATAACTTTGTCACGGACAAAACGACCATTGATAAAACAATATTGAGCGGACCGACTGGAACGGGTATGAACCGGACTGGATACAAACCCTATCAAATGGTAATCCCCCGATTGAGCCTCAACTTCAAGTAAAAACTTAGCCAGATCAGCACCAAAAAGTTCAGCTATTCGATAATGAAGCTGATCAGTTGGCAAGGTGTTAATCACTTCGCGGGTATTATGAGTCAAAATAAATTGGATGTGCGGATTAGCCAGAGCCTGTTGCGTAATAACCTGAGTGATGTGGGAAAATTCTGTAGAGTCTCCTTTTAAAAACTTGCTACGCGCAGGAGTCGCATAAAAAAGTTGGGCCACTTCAATGGTTGTTCCTTGTGGGCAGGCAACATCCTTTTCTTCCAATATCTCACCGCCCTCCATCAGGACCAGCTTCCCTCCCTCACTTTCATTCCGGGAACTGGTGCAGCGCACTTTAGAAACCGAAGCAATGCTTGCCAAAGCTTCCCCACGAAAGCCAAGGGAGTGAATAGACTGAAGATCCTCGAACCGGGAAATTTTGCTTGTGGCATGGCGTGAGAAGGCCAAGCGGCATTCCTCAGGAGCCATACCCATGCCATTATCCATGATCCTGATTTTCTTTTTCCCTCCACCTTCTATGTCTAGACGAATCATTGTTGCACCGGCATCGATAGAATTTTCAACCAGTTCCTTCACCACAGATGCAGGGCGTTCCACCACCTCTCCGGCAGCAATCTGATTAGCCAGATCTTCTGACAGAATGCGAATTTTGGGTAATACCTTATGGGGAGAAATAGACATGAAACTCCTTCAGTTTAAACGAGAAAGGTTCGATCAATTTTTTAAATCAAATAAGAATCTTTTGCAAGATAATTGGTGATATGATTGATTTTACTGAACTAGAAAAGATGCCCCGTTGAAAATTTATTTCTTAGGAGATAATGTTAAGTCATTGAAGTCCAAGTGTTTTTGCGTTGGGAAACCTCCAGGAAAACCTTTTATCGAGAGATATCGAAGTCGATGAGAGTTTTTTTGGAGCCGGCGGGTGTTAGAGGGAAAAGAGGTCACGTAGCCAGTGGAAAAACTATCATTTTTGGGTTACTCAAACGAAACGATAAATTACATACCAAAATAGTTCCTAACTGCACTAGAGCCGCGCTAAATACGGTCATCCAGGGCAAGATAGACTTTCAAAGCGCAATCTACTCCGATGGGTGGAAAGGCTATGATGGCCTGGTTGACCTAAGCTATAAAAGGCATCATCGAGTTCAACATGGAAACAACGGGTTTGCAAACAGCAAGTCCCATATTAACAGAATTGAAAACTTCTGGGGTATCGCTAAAATATGCTTGCAAGCCTTCCGAGGACTTTCAAAATCTACTTTTTATTTGCATCTTAAAGGGCGTGAGTTTAGTTTCAATCATCGAGATGAAAACATGTGTCAATTACTATTAAAATTTATCAAAAAACCGCTTACTAACTAG
>DUAA01000152.1 GCA_012961055.1 Nitrospinaceae bacterium | reverse complement strand
AACCCCAAGATAAAGAGAAATCCTAAAACTGTCCAAAACCACGCTAAAATCCTGTCCCAGTCCATTAACCCACCCCAATCAATAACATGGCGTATCGCTTTAGAATTCATAAAGCATCCTGATAAAATTACTACATCAAGAGTAACATTCTTTAGCTGAATGTCCGCTTTGGGTCGGAAGCGGTCTTACGATTGAATTCTAACTGTTCGGCGAGGAAAATAAAAGTAGGCAAACGAAAAAGGTCTGCTATCGGCCAATAGCGGACACTACAATCCACTAAAAAAGGGCTTAGTCAAATCGACTAAGCCCTTGTAAAGAAAATTCCCTCTTGTCCTCCACTGGATATTTTTTTTAATCTTCTTAAAGCACAGAAGTTTATTATTTTGATACATGTGCCTTTAAAATTTTTGATCCAATGATTTTATTATTTCCATGCGCATTTTTTTGTGCAGCCTTAAAATGTTTTACGGCAAGACTATGTTTGCCCAATTTATCCAAAGCCATTGCTTCGTTAAAATGGTACTCGCCTACACCAGAGTCCTCTTTGGAAGCCACCTGAAAATGACTTAAAGCCTCTTCAAACCGGCCTATATTGAAATTGGAAATGCCCAAGGCATTTGCCATGCGCGCTGTTTCTTTCATACCTTCCCGTTTCGGAGCAGACAATGGAACCTCGGTAGTGTTTACGATTTTAGGTTTCAGAGATAAAAGTTTGGCGTGTAATTGCTCCCGTTCTTTATCAGGAACATCAAACTTTTTCAGAGAGACCATAATATGGTCAACAATGATGTAAAAATCTGTATCTGTAATACCCAGACCTACATGAACAACCTCTAGAGGTCGATTGAGAACTCTGCAAGGGCCTCCTGTGGTGAAACACATGAGATTTTTGTTTTTCTGTCGCAATCGATTCCTTGTATCCGTTCCCATCCCAATAAAAAAATGTGAAATTCTGGGGTCCGCCCAGGATTTAGTAAGAAAATCGTCTATGACATTTGATATTACGTCATACCCACCCATTCGCACATACAGAGAACTTTCATCTACGGCTTTTTTCTCTTTCCCATTTACAAGACTGGGGATAACCAGAAAAAGCACCATCATCGTCACAAACATTGTTTTCAAACTCATACCTGCTTTCATGATTATTCCTTTCATTTTCTATTGTCTATAAAGAACGGGAGTCCTCATATGAACATTAAAATTCTTTGAAATTTAACCTTGGATGTAACATAGAATACTTCAATATCATTTTAAACAAAGTGTATATCCTGAGAATCAGAGTGTATACCCTACCCTTATATATTTCAAAATCCTAACGGCCGCTTTGGGTCGGAAGCGGTCTTACGACTGAATTCTAACTGTTCGGTGAGGAAAATAAAAGTAGGCGCGTAGAAAAGGTCTGCTGTCGGCTAATAGCGGACATATTATAACCCGGTGCTACTCCAATGGGTTCGAGGAATAGAGAAGTGGAGGGTTTTTGCATCTTCTTAACAAGCCGTTCAGCGAAACTATTAGCTTGCCAGACTGCCCCGCCCCATATTAGGGTAGTAAAAATCCTATTACATACACAATGATCTAATTTACGCCTATTAATCAAAAGGTTCTGGTTCCTTATGGAAAAGTTCTGTGCACCCTACATTTCATATGGGAAGAGAACCTTTTTTGGATTGGTGGCAATTTCAATCTTAATAGCACCTCCCCCGCAAGCATGGGCAGCTTCGGTTAATATTGCTGTCGATACCACTCTATCTACCGACTCTACTGCCGACGACTACAATGCTACCGCCGGAAACATAACTATCACTAATGATGCCGACATCAGCTTTACGGGAAACGATACTCTCGACTTGCAGGGTAATGATGGAATCACCGTCATCAATAACGGCACCATCAGCACGACTGGCAGCCGCGCCATAGATGCACGGGGTATTGCAAACACTGTGACGATCACCAACTCAGGAACTCTCTCAGCCAATACACAAGCCATTGCTTTGAATACGGTTACCAATTTCACGATCACCAACAACGTGGGTGCAACAATCACGGCGACGGAAACCGCCATCAATACGGTCAGCAGTGGCGGAACCATCGATAACTTTGGCACGATATCTGGAACTGGAACTACGGCTCAAACATTTCAGCTTGGCACATCAACCGGGGGTTCGACGATCACACTGACCAACCACGTCGGCGCTGTCATCTCATCCGCAGGGTCTAGCCAGGCGATACGGTTTAATGAAAACACCACCATCATCAACTTTGGCACAATCAAAAACACCGGAACGGGGGGATCATTAAGCTATAGAGCTAATGACAGCACGGTAATTTTGAAAGAAGGCAGTATCCTAGTGGGTTCAATTGGCCTACCCATTGCCGGTTTGACAGGGATTAAACTGCAAATCGAGCAGGGGTTTGGTCAGGCTTATTTTTATAGTACGGACTTAATCGGAGCTGCTAATTTGACCCTCGAAGACCTAAGCGGGAATACTGTGGTGGCGGGCTCTGCCGGGTCGGTGGGTCAGGGCGCGAATGAGAGTGTCGATGAACTGCTGGGTCTGCGCACCTTCAACCTGCGCTCGGCTTTAAAACGCTATTCCGCTTTCCCCAAACAATCCGGAAAAAATGAACTTTATGCCGAACCGTTTTCCTTCTACTCCAAACGCGGCACCAACAATACTGTGCTCGGCTATAAAGCCTATGGCGCCGGAATCAATTTCATCTTTCCTCTCAAACAACATAAACTCGATCTGTTGTTGTCCGTCGGACACAGCGAACTGGATCTTCAAGGCGGTCACGATATCTCCCGCAATAATTTTTTGGCAGGGGTTAACGCCACAGACTTTGCCAGTCTGGGGAACTTCAAGTTCAGCGGCTTCTTTGTCGCAGGGATGGAATGGCACAATGGCGATCGCGATATATACACCAACACCACATCCACCGGAAAGCTCAATGTCACCAGTGATTACACCAGCTACGAGGCCATCACCGGAAGCCATGTCAGCTACAGTTATTCCCCGGATGATAAAAATACCTGGAAAACAGAAGTAGGGCTCACCTTTGCCTATTCACTCATTCAGGATTATGAAGAGAGTCAATACTTCACCTGGGAAGAACGTGACTTCGTGCAGGGCAGCATTCACATCGGGGAAGAACTGACTTCCAAAATCAATGACAAACTGACCGTCACGGTCGGGGCGGAGTTGGAGCACCGCACTGTTCTTTCAGGACGGGAACAGTCGTACGCGATCAACGGCACTACCGTTGATTACAAACAAGGCTCCTTCTGGGAAAGCACTGCCGCAGGCAGATTGGGAGCCACTTACCTCATGGACGACAACACACTGGCCTATGTCAACATCGACAGCCGCTTCTCAAATCACACCCGCGGAACCTACGGTATCAGCGTCGGAATGAAACTGAACTTCTAAACCTAAAAAGAACTTTTCTTGCTTTCCTAACTAGTAGGAATTCTGCTTTGAGAGGCCGGAGCAAATGTAAACCATGCTTTGTCAGGGTTTCCGCAAGCTACTAAGCTATAAAGTTTTAGGCGGTAGCCTCTTTAAGGGGAGCCGCTATTTTTATGTTAAAAACTGTAGCCAAATACAGAATGAAATATCTAAGCTCTTTGGCAGTAAAGAGTCCGAGGCCTTTCAGGTAATTTAAGTCCGGGTTTCTTTCCTTATGCATAGCGAGCTCCTTCCTTTGCTCCTTCAAGTGAGGTACAGGGCAGAGCGGTAAAGAGCCCCCTTTTCGGTAATGATCCTAGCCCTGAAATATGGTTTCTTATCGTTTCAGGTTAACGACTTTGGA
>DUAA01000151.1:3563-3843 GCA_012961055.1 Nitrospinaceae bacterium | reverse complement strand
AGGATGGAAAAAATTCTGAGTATATATCAATAATCAAGTCATCAACAATTTATACTTCTCACCTTAAACACCACTAAAATATAAGAGGAAAGCTGGTCCGACTTCTATCTTGAATACATTATCGATATATCTAGGGAAAAATTGGATTTTGCCTGCCTTTGCTGCTTGATTCGGCGATTTTGGTATTCTGGTTTTCGATCACCTAATTCCAGATGGAAATAAGGAATTGGGAATCATGATTAAAAAAAAGAAGGTCTGGATACGTCCCAACCTCTAATTA
>DUAA01000151.1:0-3448 GCA_012961055.1 Nitrospinaceae bacterium | reverse complement strand
AGGATATCTCCAATCACCCCTGTCAGGGTTTCGGCGAGAACTTGGTCCGTCGATAAACTTTTCATAACTCGATTGCAAAAACTTCGATTATAAATCAACCATTGTAAAACCCGACTCAATAAAAATTTCCCCCTAAACTCTTTCTCCCGCTTTGCATCATAAACAGAGAGGAAGCTTCTGGAAAAATTTGAACTTTGGAATCCTGCATGAATCACCTCACCGGCTATTTGTGAACTCCGCAATGCAAGATAAATCCCTTCCCCAGTAAACGGATCGATAAAACCCATTGCATCACCAACAAGAACCAATCCACCACAGGGAACTGGTTTAACTGCGAAGGCCAAAGATTCCACCGACCGCACAGGTTCAACTCGTTCCCCTCCCTTTAAAATTCGGCGGCGGCGGGAATTCTTTGCTAGCACACGGTGGTACAAAGTTTCCGGCTCTTCACCCTCTGCACCACCTAAATCAGAACGATCCACCACCAGCACCACATTTGTACGACCGTTTCCAACAGATGAAATCCCGGTATAACCGGGCCGACTGACATGCATATAACAGTAGTCATTTGGCAGATGCACACCCTGCCAATGTGCAGAAAAAGCAATTTTGGTATTGCCTCTGGGCTCCTGTTTTAAATTAAATTTCCTAAGCGAAAGTGCATTTCGTCCCCCAGCATCCACTACCAGTCTGGAGTTAAGCGCAAATTTGGTTTTGTTTTCATCCCAACCTTGAACCCCCGTAACACAACCATCATCGAAAAGAAAATCCGTCACCTTGTGTTGTTTAAAAACTTTTACCCCCGCATTTTCAACCTGATTTAAAAATAACGCATCCAGTTCATATCGCGGTACAGACAAACTGCTCGGCCTTAATCCCGTTTCCATTGAGGGCGGATAGTCGATCTCCAGTTCCTCACATTCATAAGACGAGATAGCCACCCCTTTAAGCCTTTTAGGAGAAAATGTCTCAATGGAAGTGAGGACACCCAACTGTTCAAGGATTGGATCGGCACCCGGGCTGATAAATTCGCCACACACTTTGTCACGAGGGAATTTTACCTGGTCGCATAGCGCAACGTTAAAGCCACGACGGTTTAGGTCTAAAGCCATCGCACACCCCCCCGGGCCACCACCAATGACAACCACATCAAAAGAATTCATTTATTATTTTCTTCGCCCTACCAAAGCTATTCGGTAAGGAAAATGGCGGTGGATTTCAAAAGGATCTATCTCTGCTTCTCGGGCTAATTGGTAGAACTCATCAGGGGTGAAAGCGTTCATAACAGAAACTGGTGCATCATAACGAGTCAAACGGTTGCGGGTAAAAATACGGGTCAGAAGAAAAATTGCGGCATGCGCAATGCGACTTCGGTGCAAGTCATTCACCACCACTCCCAACCTCCCCGCGTTGTTTATTGCATGTAAAATCGCCACCGCCTTATCCCAACTGAAATGATGCAGAGATAATGAATTGACAGCCAGATCAAAACTCACTTCACGAAACGGTAACGAAAGAATGTCACATTGCACCAGCCGAATCTCCGGAAAAGAAGCAATCTCCTCACGCGCCAGCCTCAACATCTTGTCATTGATATCAATAGCAGTAATTTGGATAGGCACACCTAAACGACGCGCCAGTTTGACCAGGGCCACCGGTTGATCCGCAGATCCTGTGGCCGCATCCAGAACAGTAAAGGGACCATCGTTATTATGGGCCAGCAAAAAAGGTTCGACATGATGCAACAAAACCCGGTATCCGCTCAAATAACGATTAACAGACGCAACATCCTGAAGGCTACCCCGGACCTCTTCATAAGGAGCCTCATCTAAATCCAGCAATTCATCTCTAAGGTTTCGAGGAGGAAAAAAAGCACTAGACGCGCAGCCGGTTAGAAACTGCTTAATATTGAGGGAAAACTTTCTCTCAGCTTTACGAACCATTACAATTCGCCATCAGCCGCTTGACTGGATGTCCTCCCTCGCAAGAAAGAATATAGCAATCACTTTTTAAGTTGGACAAACCCTTTTCTCGAGAAGTAAAGATATTCCTCACCGATCCCACGCCTAGTGATCTTTAAAAAAGAAATAGGATTGTCCTGATTGAATTCTATCGTTAGAAATATTTAGAGCTATTTGTTTGAAAATTCCACGGGTGACCGGGATCATTATCAAGAACCCAATTATGTCCGTCACCACACCAGGCGTGATGAGGAGCATGCTGGCCACACCCATCACGGTGTCATTCAGGATTTCGTCGCCTGGAGCTTCCCGAGATTTAAGTTGCCTTTGAATTCTCTCAAAAACCTCTTTGCCATAACTACGACCAACAACAATCCCGATCAGAAACGTGAGCATGATTAACGAAACCGTATTAAGAATACTGATGGAATCGCTCACAAATTTTAATCCATAAAGCTCAATCCCTGTGCCCAACGCAAAAACAGCTGTAATCGGTAAAAACATTTAAAAATCCTAAAGAAAGTTAAACGAACAAAACTGAAGCATTAACAATAGCATGACCCCGCTATGCCTGAAAGTGAAAATTCTTTGCACCTTCAAACCTGTAACAATAATATGTGAGGAATATTTTTCCTCCTCTGGTCCTCCATGAAACAACTCGAATGAAAAATAAGGTATCAGAGAGAGTAAAAAGTAGGACAACACATTAAAAACTAGTCACTTGCTATTTTGAACTTGCAAAAGGTAACCCACAACCCTTTTCAGTTTTTCTGGCGTGACAAACTGTTCGACATCCTGTTTATCAGGATTATTCTTATGATGAAATTTTTTAAAACCCATTAAAAATTCTTTGCGATCTGCATTACTTGAAAAATCATACATTTCAAGTAACCGCACCCCCTTATTTCCCCCCCGGCCTTTTAAGGAATGGCAGAATAGGCAGTTATTTTTAAAAACAGCCAGTCCTTCTTCTGCCACGCCCGAAGAACCAGCAATTATTTGCAATGGTGCATAATAATCTCGAATCTGGACAAACTTTATCTCGCGAATATTCGCTGTCATAAACCGTTCCTGAAATGGTGGGTATTTGCCATCTGGAACTATGATGAGAAGTGGATTCAGCCATTCAGGTTTCTTGCTCAGGAAAGATAGTTTTATTTTTATCGCCAGCTGCAAATCATATTGAAGAATGTCACTGAGCGATAGAATCCCCTGATAGTCGTCAAAACAGTTTAAGAGCACAGCATCTTCTTCGCGTTTCAGTAAAAATTTTTCCAGCAAACGGGAAAAGGAAATGGTTGAAAATTTAGAGTCATTAGTATGCATAGCCCGATCAAAATAATTGCTGGTAATTTCCTGCAACCCAATAGATTCGAACCTTCGTGTTGTCCAAATTTCTGAGGACATTTGGCCTGTAAAATCAGCATGTGTGATCTGGAAAACCCTTTGATCTCCCACAGCTATCTTTTCGATACCGGAACAGCAAG
>DUAA01000150.1 GCA_012961055.1 Nitrospinaceae bacterium | reverse complement strand
TGAGGAAGCCATCAGCCGACCACTAAAAGCCTTAAAAATTTATGCAGATATTGCTCCGTCCGAAGCGAGCAAAATTAACGCCCAAATTGAGGAGTGGGTTGATATCTGGTTGATTCAGGATTGTTCCTGCTTTTTCAGCAAAGGGAACTCCATCACTTCTCTCTGGTGTACGTAGCCTTCAGCGCATAACCGAGCCAGATTTCTTACCCGTCCAATAAAACCCGTTCGCTCTGTAACACTGATTGCTCCCCTGGCATCTAGCTGATTGAAGGCATGCGAACATTTTAATGTATAGTCGTATGCAGGCAAAACCAACTCCTTCCCCAGTAAGTCTTTTGCTTCTGCTTCATACATATCAAACCATTGGAATAACCGTTCCTTACCTGATACCTCAAAGTTGTAACGCGAAAACTGTTTTTCAGTTTCCAGATGGACATCGCCATATAAAATAGTTTCATTCCATTTAAGATCATATACACTATCTACATTCTGCAGGTACATGGCAATGCGCTCCAGTCCATAAGTCAATTCGACTGTAATTGGTTTCAAGTCTATTCCACCAACCTGTTGGAAATAAGTAAATTGGGTGATCTCCATGCCATCCAACCACACCTCCCACCCCAACCCCCAGGCGCCCAGGGTAGGCGACTCCCAATCATCTTCTACAAAACGGATATCGTGTTTTAATGGGTCCACACCCAGAGCAGTCAAACTATCCAGGTATAAGTCCTGCACGTCTTCAGGTGAAGGTTTTAAGATAACCTGAAACTGGTAATAATGCTGGAGCCGGTTGGGATTCTCCCCGTACCTTCCATCAGCAGGTCTGCGCGATGGTTCAACATATGCAGCACTATAAGGCTCTGGACCCAATACTCGAAAAAACGTGCATGGATTAAATGTACCGGCACCCACTTCAATGTCATAGGGCTGATGCAGGGCACAGCCTTTAGATGCCCAATAGTTTTGCAATGTCAGAGTAATATCTTGAAAATTCATAGCGTCTGGGTTTATCAAATTTTTGCAGTTAAAGTCAACCCCTTATACTTGTCGGGAGCATGGTATATTTGAAAAAATGTCAGAGGCTGAAGTTATTGATGCAGTAATCTCTATTTGCTCAACTGGGCCACGCTGGAAACCTGACAATATTCATACATCAACCAGAGGCAGGAAAGCGTCGTTGCATACTGTATACAAAGCACTTTCAAAAGATGATGTTGATCGCATTATCATATATTGTAAAGACAACACGATCCCAAAGGGGGGGGTATTTGAGGTGTACCCCCGCCCAGATGGCATGATGACTATGATAGTCGTCAACTCCCCTCCAGAAGATGAACCGCTGGACAAATTCCGACCTCTGGGAGCCTTTTACTGCCATTACCTCGGCCCCGGTATCATCTCCTTGGATGAAGCAGACCCCCACCATGAAGGCATGCCATCCGCAAAACTCCACATCAAAGCTATTAAGAAAGTAATCAACGATCTCACTACTAGGCTTGAGGACAACTAGCAAGAGCTTTATTTAGTGGGCAAAAAGTTGTCTCGACTGAAAAAGCTATTACTAGTTGGCCTCACGCGCTAGCAGGCTATTCTCCTATTCGTAGATGGGCGTTTTCACCCCGGCAAGAAAATACCGCCCGATTCGCTGCAATATAGGTGCAGGTGGCTGATTGAACCATATTGCCAACACGGACTTTGTGGTTACTGGTTTCTAAGGATGGTACTCCCCTACAAGTTGGGATAGCCAGTCAATTCACGGCTAATGGTTCCTTAAAAATTTCCTTTAAAGATAATGGTGTAGGTTTCAATATCCAATATGACAAGGGAATTTTAAAACCATTTCAGCCTTTAAACAAAATTGGACTATACGGTGACAGCGGAATGGGGTTGACCATTTGCGACAAAATCGTTAGCGCCCCAGCGGATATATCAACAGGGAAAGAAGCCCCCGCAACGATTCAACATTTCATATCAAATTGCCCCAACCTATACATCGGTCAGCGGGGCGTTAGCTTTCCTTAAAAATACTTCGAGAATTTGTTTCTGATACAGGATAACGGCAATATCCATCATGCCATCGCGGTTGAAGTCAGCTCCGGCTATGGAACGAGGCTGCGAGCCCACGACATAATTAAAATGTGGGTAAACAAATGACCCGTCGCCTCTTCCTGGAATCACGGATATGGTCCCTCCCCGGCGGTTGCATACAATTATATCGGGAATCTTGTCGCCGGTGAAGTCCCCCACAACAATATTATGCGGCCCTTTTTCCCCGGCAAAGTCTTCCAACTTGGTGAAATTGCCTTTGCCATCCCCCATATAAATACTGAGACTGTCCTTCATCGGACTGGACGCAATCAGATCCGCATGTCCATCCAGATTCATATCATGCTGGATGATAAATGAGGACTGGTTTCCTCCAATAATTTTTTTTGGCGGCTTAAATGTACCATCGCCATTGCCCAAAAATACTTTTAGGTGCCTCACCTTAACCGCATTGAGCGCCATAGCAATATCCTGATTGCCATCCTTATTATAGTCACTAATGGTCATGTGAGCGGGAGTCGGGCCGGCCTGATAGGCCTCCGCAACTTTAAATGTTCCATCTCCCACTCCAAGCAAAATGATCATTTTGTTGAACCGCAAAGTAACCGCGAGATCCATCTTCTCATCGTTATTAAAGTCGCCCGCCGATATAGCTATTGGAAGCCGCCCTACTTTCACCTCAGTCTTCAGTTTGAATAATCCGTCTTTCTGACCGAGAATGATGGAGATGTTTCCATCACCATAGTTGCATAAAGCAATATCGGGAGTTTGATCGCCATTAAAGTCTGCCACATCCAGCGCAAAAGGTTCGCGCCCGGTTTCTATCGTTTGCGGGTCTTTAAAAGTGCCGTCGCCAAGGCCTTCCAGGTAAGTCAGGGATCTACTGGCAGAGTTGACTACCAGAAGGTCAGGATATTCATCGTTATTCATGTCCCTAGCTAAAACCACTTCCGGTTTTTCCCCCACCATATAGGTAACCGGTAAGGCAAATAAATCTGGAGGGGGCTGTCCCTGTCCACAACTGGCTAACAGAAGACCCCAAAATACTAAAACTAATATTTTTATCTGCAATCGTGCCAACTTTTTCCTCATAGCTTTTTCCAATTCTAGGACAAAACGTTTTTTTTGTTATACAGGATGCCTCGAAACTTGTAAACGAATTTGAAAAAATGCTACAATTTTTCAATAGTTTATCGCATTCACAAATCCTCATAAAATGCCCTGCCATTCATTTTTAAAATATTTAGTTTTCATCAGCTTTTTTTTCTTTACAGGATGTATAAGTTTCCAATACGACCCATGGCCAGAGGATGGGCAGGGGGTGTATCACACGGTACAAAAAGGTCAGACCTTATACCGCATTGCCAACACCTATGAAATGACCTTAGATGTTCTGCAACGCGCCAATCATATCAGTGATCCCTCAAAGCTAAAGGGTGGAACCCGGTTATGGATACCTGGAGCGAGGAAGGTTTTACAGGTACCGGGATCCAGCAAGTCTCCCCCACGGCTCCAAAAAATGAATACACCTCCCAAGGTTAAACCTCGCAAAGGATTTCTCATTTGGCCAACAGAAGGAATACTGACTTCAGGATTTGGAATGCGCAACGGGCGTAAACATGAAGGAATCGATATTGCCGCTCTCAAAGGAACTCCTATTCATTCTGCCGCATCAGGGGAAGTAAAATTTAGCGGATGGGGACCCACAGGCTATGGAAAAATAATCATCATAAAACACAAACACCATCTGACAACCATATACGCACACAACTCAAAGTTATTGGTTAAAAAAGGAACCAAGGTCAAACAGGGACAAAAAATT
>DUAA01000149.1 GCA_012961055.1 Nitrospinaceae bacterium | reverse complement strand
AACAAAAGCATCTTTTATCTAAATACAGCAAAACCAAAAATTAAGCCCTCACCAAGCCAGAATGGTATTTAAAAAATTAGTCTTATAGTTGGAACGGGTATTATGCAGAAGGGGAGCTCTATAGACTCCCTTTTTATCAAAGAGGAGTTGTGATTTATAACCTCTCATCCAATACCCTAGTGGGCACATCTGAATCCCACATAATGAAATTTATGAATGACAAGGCTGGCTATCCTGTGAGAAGACTTTAAACTTTGTACCCCATTTCTCCACGACCCACCACGAACTACTTTGCCACTTCGTTCATGATCAGTTTGGGTCCATTCCCAAACATTTCCGGCCATATCATAGAGCCCCAACGAATTCACCTACATTATGGGTCTGCTTATCGGCATTGCCCTTGTGCCACGCATAGAGGTCCGGCTGGTCTTCACCCCAATAATAAGGAGATGTCGTTCCTGCACGCATAGCTCTTTCCCATTCCATTTCTGTCGGCAATCTCTTTTTAACCTCTTTACAATAAGCAAACGCCTGGCTCCAATCTACCTTTTCAACCGGACGATTATCTCCCTTGAAAAAAGAAGGGCTGGAACGCATAACTTTAAAATATTCTGCCTGTGTTACTTCATATTTGTCTATATAGAATTCAAGGTCTGTGTCACTCGACCCAACAGAGCTAGAATCACTTATATATACCATGCCCGGCAAATTAGTTGCTTCACCGATCACCGGACTCAACAGCCGCCACAGACCTAGGAAAAGGACAAAATAACAAAGCAAAGTGAGAAATATAGCTCTATTTTTAAAACATTTGGTACCAGAAAAACATTCCATTCCCGCCACAGAAACTCCTTTATTTATAGCACCCACACACATCCCAATCTAATATTTAAGTTCGGCATAACACTTGCCGTGAAGCATTATATCAAAGGATATTGATAGAACTGTTACAGGAAGATTTACGGCTATAGAAAGGTTACAACTACGCCATATTTTAAAGAGTAAAAACTCTTCAGAATCATTCGTATTAAAAAGTATATTTGCGTCTGCAACTGAAGTCTCTATACCAGCTATAATTTTCTATATCCCAATGCAAATATCAGGGAGAGGAGACCACTGCACAGATCCTGCCCATTGTTTCTCCACTTTTATAAATACTCCTTTTGTTTTCACCTGCCTAGACGTATTCCTTCTGACAATAACGTAAAGCCGGTCCCCGTATTTTTTAATTGCGCTGATTCAAGTTGAGCAACTTCATTTCTCGCACGAAAATTTATAATTTTCTTGAAGGGTCCTATCCAAGCAAAAAATATCTCCGGCATAAAAACTTCACCAAAATCCTTATGCAAGCAACAGGGAAACATGCACAAAAATGGGAGCATTTAAATTAATTTAGCCACTCAAGTTTAAAATAGTTTGCATAGAGCCCATATGGATCAATGAGATATATTAAAAATAATTTCTTTACAACTATAGCCTGCCAATATATATCAAACAACTTGAATCAAGCTTATTGAACTGATGTGTTCAAGTTGATAAAATGACCTCATACAAGTCGCCTAATATCTCAACAAAATAAAACTCACCCAACATGGCCCAGACCACAACTCGAAATTATTACAAGATTCTTGGTATCACCCAAAAAACGACTAAAGCAGATATCAAGAAAAAATATCGGGAACTTGCAAAAAAATACCATCCAGATACTAATGCAGGAAGTAAAGCAGCCGAGGATAAGTTCAAAATCATTGCTGAAGCTTATGAAGTACTCAGTAATGCGAAAAAAAGAAAAGAATATGATCGTGCACGAGCCTACCGAAAAAAAGCTCCTCGTCGATCTCGGAGTCAACCCAACTGGAATGAAACATCGGGTGGATTCGGAAGAGAGTCTGGTGGTAATAATCAAGGATTTGAAGAACCTTTCGCCCAGGAACCGGAATCGATTGACCCTGATATGCCGACCTGTGGATTCGATTTACAGTTTATGATCGATGTCCCGCTTCCCATTGTGGCATTGGGAGGGGCTGTCCCCTACACATACGAAAAATATATGCAATGCGGAGAATGTGAAGGAACAGGAACTTATGCCGATGAAGAATGCACAGAATGCAATGGAAAACAATTGGTCGTTCGTTCCGTTACCCTTGACGTCAAAATTCCTCCGGGTGTGGCCGACCAACACACTCTGGCAATCATTAAGAAAGGTGGCGCAGGCAGAAACGGAGGTCCCCCGGGAGACCTATATTTAAAAATCTGCACTCAAACCCACCTCAAATTTAAGCGGGTCAGAAATGATATTGTTCACGAAGTTATAATCTCTGCCAGCCATGCCGAAGAAGGAGGGCCGCTTGAAGTTGCAACCTTGAATGGAACAACAACCATTCAAGTGGAAGAGGCAACTCTGATTGGCGAAGAACTTCGTGTACCAGGAGAAGGTGCAGCAATTAGCTGGGGTAAAAAACGGGGTGACCTCATTATCAAGTTCAATATTGAGGATGATTAAGTATGGAGTTTAATCTATTCATGATCGGCTTCGCCCTTTTGCCGGCATTTGTTCTCTGATTGATTGTTCAATCAGGAAAGCTCAAGCAAGAAGGTACAACAAAATTGATGAGACGGAACCCAGATATTATCGCCGGAGTAATAAGGCAGTGGCTGCGCGAAAAAAAGAGATCAACCCTTTCGCGCCCTTACTTCTGCGGCATGGGCTTTAGCCCTTTTAAGCATTGCAGATTTTTCCTCTGAAGAAAAATCTCTTCTAGGGGTAGGTTTTTCAACCCCTGACTTAGGCGCAGCCGCCGCAGGTTTTGTCACCGCTTGCCCTGCTCCAGCTTGAGTTTCTGCGAGGTTTTCAGCTACGGAGTCTGCTGTGGCAATAGGGGCCTCAGTCTTTCCTGTTGGAATAGGTGCTGCTTCACCTTCTTTACGAATCAACCGCATAGATGACCAGACATCGGTCGTAGGATAAGGTGTGTCGACCCCTATTTTCAAATCCATGCGAATTATCTTTTCTTCTGAACATTCAGTAATCCAAGTATTGGATGCCCCGCCAGCAGAAAAAATTCCGTCAATGGGATAGGTCGTCCCATTTTTATCCACTAAAGCTTTTTGGCCGCTTTTATCAAAAAGGGTTAATGCCTCGGTTTTATTGGGAATACGCCAGTTATCATAACCACCAAACTTCTCTCTATTCTTATTGACCCAGTCTACGTATTCCCGATGATCGAACCACGTATAGAATTTTTTCATATCCAACCAAGCATCGGTCTTTTTCCACATATAACCGCTATTAGGATCAGTGATCGTCCCATCCCCATTATCAACCAAGGGTTTTCCTACAGGGCCCGCCTTTTTAGCCGCCTCAGCCTTTTTTGCAGCAGCAAGTTTGGCTTTTTCAGCCGGTGATAATTTTTCGTCAGTTTCTGCCATCTTTATCCTCTATGAACCACACTATTTTCTTCAAATATATCACTCAAATCTTTCCCTGTCCCAGTGAGGTCCTTTAGTATTCTACCTAACCGAGATGCGGAAAGAGCGCTTAATCGAGTATGAAATTCCACTCGATATTCGGCAGCATTTTTACGAATCCAGTCTAAAACAACCTGCTCCTGAGTTTCACAACTCATTTTGGCGCATTTCTTGTCCAGCAAGTTCGTCTGGGATAACCGTATGATTTCACAAATCAAGTCTTGTTTTATCCGACTCATACCAAGATTTTAACACAAATTGTGGTGGAATAGTGCCTATAGGGCATAAACTGGGGCACGATATAACGGTTTTTCATCCATGTCAATGCCATATTTCCAGCACCCTATTTCTCTTTGACTTTCAACAAGTTATTAATATTTTCTCATTCCCAGTAGGTTTCACTTTTTACACACCTTAGG
>DUAA01000148.1 GCA_012961055.1 Nitrospinaceae bacterium | reverse complement strand
GGAGAAAACCCGTCAAATATTCCAGGTGGCGTTTCGCAAACTGGCGGATATGCAGGAGGTGGCGATATGGAAGGCAACGCACCCGGTATGGAAGCGTTGCAGGAAGACGACTAACTCCTTTGAAAATCAACCGACGTATTAGACAAAAGCGTGAAGTCTGTTCTCACCGGCCGTGATACGATTGCTAATCTTTTGAATAATACTTTTAAGGATGCCCCGCTCCTTTTAGGCGGGGTTATTCGTTTTCCATTATGACTCACCCCCCAAAAAACCTGACAGCACTTGGGGAATTCCAACCTTCTGATATCTGGCAGACCCACATCAATTCCATTTTTTATGGCATCAAGGGACCGCTAATCCACAACCATTTTCAAACTTATGTGAGCCTAGATTATCGTTTAGCCCATGCGCTAGCTAATGATTTTTTCAACAAAGCCCAAGGCCAGCAACCTGAAAATGGAACCTGGTATATACAAGAGTGGGGCGTGGGGAATGGCAACCTAGCGGCGTGTTTTCTCAGTCATCTGCGGGAAATAGATGCCGAAAACCAAGTTTACCCCTCCCTTCATTACATCCTTTGCGATGAATCGGAAGAAATACTAAAAGGCGTACGGGCCAACCCCCGCCTGCAAGAACACGCTGGAACATTTTCCACAGTTCGTATTCATGCCGAACATTTGGATTGCTTTCGAAACGGCTCCGTAACGAAAATCATTTCCAATGAAATTTGGGATGATCTGGCAACCAAAGTCCTGTTGAAGCATCAAGACTTCTATTACGAAGAATACCTTTGCCCCTTTCTGGATTTGGATACATTACCTATCGAGAAATATGAATTCCTTGAACAGTTTAGAACCAAGGATCTGGCAAAGCTGGCCGAACTTCCTCCGTTCCTCGATGCTATTCATTGGGAACGAGATTTCCAAAGAGTCGACCTGGCCGACTGGCCCTATGCAGAAATCCTACAAGCTCACGCCAAAGAGTTCAAAGATGAAATTCCTATGCCAGTTAATATGGGTGCGTTTTCCACTATTGCCAAAGCCAAAGAACTGCTTGGTCCAGGTAACTTTGGCTACACCAGCTTTGACTACGGCATGAAAACGATGCAGGACCTCAATCAGGAAGGCCGGCCCTATTTCAATTTGTACGGCGGACAGTATACGTTCATGGTGAACTTTCCACTGTTGGAAAATATGGGGCGCTCAATAGGCTTCACCAATATTACTAGCGAATATCAAAATCAGTTTGTGCAAAACGACCTGGGGTCAATAGCTCTAAGTCTGGTGGACCTGATGCAACACCATCCGCGGGTAGTCGAAATGCCTCCATGGGATAGAGATATCTTGATGCTCAGCACACTGCATGCTCTCAATACCGTTTATCGAAGTCCCTATCAGGGAAAACTCCTCTACCCGGTCATGGAAGGCACCCCAAAAAAGCAAAGAAAACAAATTGTCCAACTGGCAAAGAATTTGAGTGGTCGGGGTGTTCCCGATACTGTAGCCTATGTCACACGGGAAGAAGTTCTAGCCGCTCTAAAACCCTTAAGGAAGCTGGGATACCGGGAAAAAGATATTGAGTCCGCCTTTAATTCTCCTCCTCCGCCTGTTTCATTCGTTCATCTTCAGTTCGGATTGTAGCGGGGAGTGCAAGATAAATGTTTGTCCCCCATAAAACCCCGTTTTCGACAGGATAAATCTGCTAGCATAGACGTCCCAGATAGACTGCTTTGGAGTTTTTTTAATGCTCAGTATTTTTGTTGAAACCAGTTGTAATCGCTACAACCGAGACGAATGTGAGTTCTGCCATGTGTACGAACCGTTGATGGAACACCCCGTCTCCGAATGGCACCTCACTGTGCAACAGGCTCAGGTGATGGCCGATAAAATCCAGAATGTGGAAGCCCTCAATTCACTGGCTCAGCAGGAGATCAACCTGACCGGCGGTGAGGCATCGCAAAATCCGGATATCGTAGAGATCAGTAAAGTGTTTCAATCCGTCACGCCGCATGTCTGCCTACATACCAATCTTGATATACTTTCAAAAAAGTCCCAGCGTTGGCAAAGACTGGTCGAATTAATGGAGCGAGATGTCCGAATAGATATCACTCTCTATCCGACGGCGTGGGAGAGGTCGCAAAAATATTTCCTTGAAGAAATGTTGAAACTCCAAAGTAAACTTATCGTCAATGTGGTATTTGAATCCTTAGCCGATTTACAAAACCAGATTGGCCTGCTGTTAAACTTTTTCCAAAACAAAAGTTTCATCCATGTGACAGAACTATTACAAAGCTACGCAGAAAAAGTAGCGATACTTATAGAAAAGCATCCCAATTGCGATGAAAAACTTTTCACAGTGATCATGGGAGATACCGAAGCGTTCGCCAACAAACCGGAATACATTTTCGGCATCAGCCTGTTACCTGCTTTCAGCATCGATAAAAATGGATACCGGGAAATGACGTCCCTGCCCTTTCCGCGTGACCGGTATTTAATTGGCTGTCCCGCCGCGCGCGGTTCTATAGACATCATGACGGTTCAGCAAAACGGAGAGATGACACCCTGCTGCGATGTAGGAAACTTGAAATGCCAACCCAAATTCGGCAACATCCTACAAGACAGCCCAAAAGAAATCATGGGTAAGATGGAAGGTTCCATGAAAATCCTGGCATCAGGAATCAGCAAAAACCACGAAAACATAAAATCCGGCAGAGCCGGTGAACAAGTGGAAGAAGGTATTCCCCCGTATTGCAGTTAGCCCCACGCGGACAAAAAAAACCTCCACCCACTTACGTAAAAGGGGATGGAGGTTATAAGACATCTTATACAATATTTCAGGTTAGCAAAATGTTAATGGTCCCAGACCGATTAGGATGATAGCAGTTCTCCGGGTGGAGGCGTTTCTTCATCATCTTCGTATTCTTCATCGTCCTCGTCATCCTCACCGATCAATAAGTTCTCATCATCAACCACGAGCTCTTCAAATTCTTCTTCCTCCTCCTCCTCTTCTTTCGGATAGGGGAGCTCGTTCCAGACCACGACACGTGAGTTACCTCGATCACAGATGAAAAGTTTGAACTTGGGTTGAGGTTCTTCCGGCTCTTCTTCAGAGTCTTCTGCCCCTTCCACCAAAGCAGTTTCATCATCGTCATCCGGCATGGGAATGCCGCGGAACTCTTCCTCTTCCTCTTCCTCATCGATCAACAATAATCCATAAGGATCGTTCAGGGTGCAGTTGGAAGATTCATCCAGACCTCGGTTGAACAAATTTTCCGTGAAAGATGCCTGACCCAGAACCAAATCAGCAGGCACCCCATTTTCAGTTGGAGCTTCTTTCCAATACAGGACGCGGTTATTACCTGTGTCAGAAATAAACAGTCCGGCTTCTCCGCACACTACATCGGTGGGGAAATACAAACCGTCTGCCGAAGGCCGATGGTGCCCATTATTTCGATTCGGTTCTCGGCCGAAAAAATCTTTTTGTCCAATCACCACATCGGCGGCGACTCCACCCGTATCTCGTGGAATTTGGTTCCATATCAGAACACGGTTATTCCCCTGATCCACAACGAAGATGCGTTCGTTCTCGGCATCAAAAAATACCCCCGCTGGGAAACTGAGCGTGTCCTGCGCCACATTATCGAACTCGCCTTGATTGGGCCAACGATCGTCCATTCCTTTTTGGCCCAGTGAAATGTCGGCATTCCAACCATCACTAAAAGGAATTTTATTCCATATCAACACACGGTGATTATCTTTGTCGGCGACAAACACATGTTTGTCATCGCCCGAGTGCATGCCCATGGGGAAAAACAATGAACCGGAACCGACAAACCCTCGACGGTTGGCTTCGTTGTCATCTAGGTTATCCTGGCCCAGTACCAGTCCAGGGGGCTCTCCATCCTCTGAAGGGATTCCATTCCATCG
>DUAA01000147.1 GCA_012961055.1 Nitrospinaceae bacterium | reverse complement strand
CAGCCTTGGTTTGTACTCGAACGAGTCCATCTGGCTCACCCCACCCTGCATGAAAAGGAAAATGCAGCTCTTGGCCTTACGCGGAAAATGAGTGCTGCTGGCGGAGAAGGGGCCGTGCGCCGGCCCGGCCCGAAGGTCATCGACCGCCACGCCACCAAGCGCCATGGCACCGATGCCATTCCAGGCACGAGAAAGAAACTCCCTTCGATTTGGACTACTAACAGAGCTCATCGGAAGACACCAAGATTACCGTCGTACTCCGAAAATGCGAAGACTAAAAACAGAGATAACCCTGTAATTGCTTTATTAAATGAAAAGGAGCGCCGGTGAGCTTTTAGCGTAGTTTAGCACTAGGTTTCGCAGGATCTAACATTTCAACAAGGCTGTTTTCAGTAGGGTGAACGAGTTCGTACGGGAATGTTCGGCTTGCAAAGCCCTTCCTCATTATCTGCCATCAAGGCTTAATGAACCCATTACCTCCCTGCCTGAACCTCCGTCACTGCGTTGTTATAACTCCTGAGCGGAGTGAGTTGGGATACCCGATCTTCTCCTGACCGTCAGCGTCTCAAACCTCTGCTGCGGCCTTCTCCAAAGTTAAACCCGCCCCGGCTTTCATTTATATTCATCTTTAATGTACCAGCAACGGTACCCCCCTCATTCATTTCGGCTTCACTCAGTTTGAATGCACCATCTAGGGTCTTCATTGACATGAGCCTGCCGAACCCAAATTCGTTTGAATCCTCATCGGCATTTAACACCGTGAGGGAACCTTGGAATGGCACGTCCTTTTTCCCGGACTCAAAGTCCTTACGGTTGATTGTCAGCGTTATTTTCACTTGTTGGCTCTTATCTTCACTGACACCCTGAAAAGTGATAGTTGGATTTAGTTTCCGCGTTTCCCCAGAACGCCCCCTACCCCTTCCTCCAAACCATCTCCGAGATTCCTCAGGTTGTCCCAAAACTCCCAGCCTTGAAAAAGTCACTTGTTCGCCATTTAGCGTAAGTTCAAGTTCGGCTTTGCCCAGGCCGGTGACGTCCCGCAAACGTTCACTTTTCCAAGCGGTATCAAACCATCCTTTTAATTTTCCGATTTCGACGGAATATCTTGGGATTCTGGGACCGTTTTGAACTTGGACAGGCCAATCCTGAAGTTCTGATTCGATACTGGAACGTCGATCTTCAACGAATGCAATCAATCGGCTAATACCTTGATCTATACGGTCCTGTCGGGGATGAAGATGATCCCGGGTCAAAGCGTGGATACGTTTCACTTCATCTTTGATTTCCTCCTCGTTCCATACATCCATTAAGATACCCTCCAGTGCCGCCTTGTAACGGTTGGGAATCCCGTCGAGTTGAAAGAGGCGATTGGCGAGCATACTCTGCGTATAAACTGCTTTTGGTTCATTGCCATCTCCTCTAAACCGACTAAATGGCCCCCTACCCTCAGTAAAGGCACCGTCCGCACCCCACGGCAAAAAATGGAATCGCATGTCATCCTTGGGACTAGCGTAAGCATAATAATTATTTTGATTGTTGGTGTAGCCATCCCAAAAACCAAGAAGACTCTCCATTGCCCAGAACTTGATGAACTGGTCGACGTTGACGTACTTCTCCGCCTTGGCCAGGTTGAAGCTCTCCTTGGTCTCAAGGACCTGAGCAAGTTTTTTCGCCTGAGTCCGGTCTTTCTCAGTGCGCTTGTTCTTGGCTTCGATATTTTCAACTGCTTTCGGATAAAAATCAGCGATTGTGCCTTCATAGAACTCACCTGAATAGTCGCCAAAATGCCGTTTAATGAATGGGCCCCTTACTGATTCAACATGGGTATAGACTCCAAGATACTCTCCATTAACGGTTACTTTCGCATAGCTAAGCCTTGGGGCGGGGATGCCCGCTTTATTAAAAAGCTTGTAAGTGAGATATTGGCTGGCAAGCGATTCGTCCTGTACATTGTTGTTGAGTGTTAGACGGTCGAGTCCTTCAACTGGGGATTGATCCAGATATTCGTCAAATTTCACCTTTAGGGATGGACGCTCCGGATTTAATGAACCTATGAAACCCTTGGTTCGTACGCCTACGTTTGAGATCGTATTGCCATCGATAGTGATATCTGCCTTGTACAAGTTGAAACGTTTGCCGCCAGAAGAGCTACCACCGAATATGCGACCGAATCCTCCATTGCCTCTATCGCTTTCTTTACGAAGTTTGCTCCAGTCAGATGGCAACATTTTAATCTGGATTTCAAGAAGATGATCGGAGCGAAAAAGATCATCAACCTTCAACTCTGCTCCTATGGCAGAGTTCAGACAAGCCACCATGGCGATCATTAAAGTCAGGCTCGTTGCGAAAAAACCTGATATCCTATTTCCATTACAACTTTGCTTTTTACTATTGGTCATCATAGCTAAATTAAGATAGCGACTACACAGACACAGAACGTGACAATTGGGTTACAAAAAAACGTAAATTCAAGTTATGAGCCTGACGAACTACCGGGCTGCTCCACCCATTTCCTCCAGAAAAGCCCGATTCCTAAAAGTCCATGCTACAGCTATTGATTTAAGATAACCGCAACAACTACCTTTTAAAGAACCCGAAGACACTCATGTGCTCGATTTGAGAGCGACAAATCACTCTCATTTTTAACCGCCAGCGAACACTGGGGCAAAGCCTGCTTCGATTAATATGCGCTCCACTTCTATCCGCTTATCTCCCTGAATTTCAATTTTGCCATCTTTAACCGTTCCGCCAACTGAACAGGCTTTTTGCATTTTTTTTGTGAGTTCTTTTTTCTCTACTTCGCCAATGGGAGGAAAATTGCACGCTACCGTTACCGTTTTACCACCGCGGTGTGCTGTTTGGCGGATAATATCCACACGCCCTCGATTCTTGTTCTTCTTACCGCGCTTAGATGTCTTCTCGGGCTCCACGGATGACTCCACCTTTGGAGAATCTTCCGGCCCGTCGGGCAATACTTCTAGCCCGTCCAACGCAACAAATGGATTCTGCGTCAGGCTCCCACCCCCGTCTGTTGGTATCCGTTGTTGTTTCTTTCGCGCCACTTTTTAATCCCGGCGAGATGAGAACCCAGTGCAGATTCACCGTCAACCGATTTAGCCTCTGATTAACTGTTGTCGGAGACTGTCTCTCGAAAATCGGTCAAGAGCATAATGAGACTCAAAAAAACGTAGCACAAAATAGCACAGGCCATTTTTGGTGAGATCGGAGTGGGTATGAATGAGAAGACTTGGACACCAAAAAACCCCCAGTAACATTAGTTTACCGAGGGTTTAAAATTGGTTGCGGGGGCCAGATTTGAACTGACGACCTTCAGGTTATGAGCCCGAATGCTATTACTTCGTAAGTGTTTATTTTTTAAAGACTTACAAATATATCATTTTCGACTGTCCCCCACTTTGTCCCCCTGTTTCAGGCAAGTTGTCCCCAAGCATCCTCTTGCGGCGGAACTTACTACCCCCCCGTTGCAGGACACAAGATCATCAAAACTTCACTTATTGCATCATCGCTGATTACAACTAAACTGTCTTCCAGATGTTTAAGTCACTTCTAAGTTTATCGCTTTTCATTCAATGCGCTTCTCTGGGTTTTGCACAGACACAATCGATACCAGCCAAAAAATGGGCATTCAAAACAGGTGGCAGTGTGTGGTCATCCCCTGCGATAGGAAGCGATGGTACCATCTACGTCGGATCCGGTGACAATAACCTCTACGCAATCAACCCTGACGGATCCAAAAAATGGGCATTCAAAACTAGTGGTGATGTGGATTCCTCCCCAGAGATAGGAAGTGATGGAACCATTTACGTCGGATCAAATGAGGAAAACCTCTACGCGATTAAGGAAAATTACTTAGATATAAAAACAACAACCGACACCCGTGATGATGCAGAAATCTTACTTGAGCAACATACAGCTAAGCATGGTGGTTTTGGCATAAGAACCTGGTCCGCCGATAAAGGGAATCTTAGATCTTTTGAT
>DUAA01000146.1 GCA_012961055.1 Nitrospinaceae bacterium | reverse complement strand
AATACCCGATAGACCTGCTGAAATCTGCCGGAGTTGATATGCTTTCACCGGAGCCGGTTCGAACCGCGTTGGAAAAATTCTCTACATTGGTCGATGAACTTGAACAATTAACTTCGAATCTCTAATAAAACCAAAGAAAATCAATCAATAATTAAAGAGGATACTTACAATCATGATACTTCACACTACTATTAAGGGAATACTACTTTGAACAGACCAGGCTCTTTCCGAAAAAATGGAGGCAATCCAAGAAAACCTCAGACCCGCCAGGGAAAACCATCCGGAAGAAAACAAAACCCAAATACGGGTTCTAGAACAGGCGGAATTCATCCATGGGTATCCTCTAGCGCTTCAGCTTCTACAGCGTTGACCTCGCACCTTATTGAAGCGAGCAATAATAAACCGGGTGGCACCAATAACCGCAGACCACAAAACTCCAAGAACCCTTACCGTCAAAAACGTAGAAATGGCAGTACCCCGAACGGTCAAGGCGGAGGGAAACTTCCCTATAAAGATAGATCTAACCCTGGGAATGATAGAACTTCATCATCATCGCGGCAACCTGTTGTTTCAACGCAGAGGCAACAATCGGTTTCAGAAAAACCATTAACCGGGAACCTGGACCCTTTTAGCCTGTTTTGTGCTTATCATTTGGGTATCGGTCCTAAAAAGGATTATAAGCCTGCAAACCTTAATGAGGTTGCAAGGCGCTTTGGTCAGGACCCCGCCACGGTTCGCCAGGCCTTGAAAGAAGGTAATATGGATTCCGCTTCCTTACTGGACCGGGATTTTGATATGGCCCTGGCACAGTTGGACATTCAAGTTGCGCCGGAAGGGATTGATCGGATGGAACTGGCCAAATCTATTTATGAGGACTTTCTGGGCGCTCCTCACGTGAAAAGGGATTGGAAAAAAATTCTGGATGAAGATCTAAAAGAAAACCGGAAGATTTTTGGCCGATAATAAGTGCTATTTTAGTGGGACGGATTATTTAAAGTAGGGGAAAGATTTTTCTGTTCTTCTGAAATAATACTACCCGTAGAAATGCGCTGAAGATTCAATCCTTCCTTAATAATCTGGTCTTGCAGTCTTTTAATTCTACCGTTAGAGCACTTCAGGCTATTCATCAAAATTGAGAAAGCAAAAGTTTCCCCGTCTCTAGATTGAAAATATCCAGAAAGTGCGCTGACAAAATTCAAGGTTCCAGTTTTGACTCGGGCTCGGCCCGAACTTTTCACGCCCCGCATTCTGTTTTTTACGTTCCCATCCACACCCATCACCCCCAGTGCCGAGACAAACTCTGGGTACACTCCTAAGTCGTTATGGACATGGCGAAGGATATCAATAATCAGTTGTGGAGATAATCGGTTCTGTCTGGATAAACCGGAACCATCGAGGACGTTATATTGTTCTGAGCTGTACCCCAGCCCGACAAGGTAATCATCTATAACTTGAAGGCCTTTTAGAGTGGTGCCGGGTGGACCATATTTTTCTGCGCCGATAGTTTTTAAAATCTGCTCCGCCACAAAATTATTGCTGAACTTGTTGAGGCCCTGGAGCGCGAGCATAAGAGGTTCTGACTCGTGGGTTAATAGTTCTACCGCCGTTTCAGGAACCAGTCCTTTTTTCATTTTCCCCTGAAACTGGATTCCCGCATGACCTAAGTATTTTTTCAGTGCGCTTAGCGTGTATTGAGTGGGGTCAGTAATATTCAAAAAATACTGGGCGCGGGCTTGGCCCAATTGAATTCCTCCCGTAACCGTGATTTCATCAAATCCATTTCGGTCCAACCGATTGACGATTAGACGGTTTCGTGTTCCTGATTTGAGGGTTCTGGCCTGATTGCTAAGTGTGGTGTATTCGGTATCAGGCTCAATTATAATTTCTGGTCTGCTTCCCACCTTGGAGCCAGGGCTTACATAAACCTGAACTGTGTTGAAATTGAAAGACAGTGCTCCGAGTGGAGCTTCATAGGCCTGGGCACCGGGGTTCTTGGTCCAGGCCTTGATCCTTTTCTGATGATCGAAAAATGAATCATCGCCAATAATGTCCCCATTAATATTTTGTAGAGGAAGCTTTTTAAGCTCGTTGACCAATAGCCACATTTGTTCAGTGACAAACTTAGGGTCTCCATAACCCTTAATATAAAGGTTGCCGTTTAAGACCCCATCCTTCAAATTTCCATCTGTGAAGAGTCTGGTGGTAAAACGGTAATTAGGACCGAGAGTTTGAAGGGCGACTGCGGTAGTGAGAATCTTTAAATTCGAAGCGGGAATAAACAATTTATTCTCACGCATTTCGATAAGGGCTTCACCGCGATCGAGAGAGTAAATTTTAATTCCAAAATTGTTTTTTCTTAAGCATGAGTTGGAGAGAGTTTGCCTAATTTTTTTTTGAAATATCGCAACGCCTTTTTCAAAAGTTGCGGCACTTGCAAGAAGGGGTATCGCCAACAGGAAACTGAGCGAAGCCAGAACGGCGAATACTTTTATTTTAATGAAGAGAATTTTCATCAGAGGGAATTCTACTCTGTTGAAAATAAATTTACAATTGACAATTCTTTCCAGATTGTAGACCCTGAGTAAAGCGAATTTGATAACTCAATAAATGAGGAGCTTGGTTATGGAGTTTGCCCATGTTAAATATGGAATTTTGATTGCCATGATTGCTATCTTGTTTGGCGGATCACTAGGCTTATCTTTCGGTTGCTGTGAAGACAACATCAAAACCACTTTAAAATCCGGTGCAGATAAGGCACTATCTAGTGTTTACAAGGGCGATCAGGCCAAGGCCGATAAGGTGGTTAAAAAATCATGGGTTTATATGAAACGTGCCCATCTCCATTCTCAGACTATGGGGGTTATCAGTATTGCCTTTTCCTTGTTGGTGGCCTGGCTTAATTTCCCGGTCCGTGCACAATTAGGAATTTCCATGCTCAGTGGGTTGGGCAGCCTGGGTTATGGCATTTTCTGGTTGTTAGCTGGATTCCTAGCTCCAGGAATGGGCTCAACTGGCGCGGCAAAAGAATCAATTGCCCTGATTGCCCAGGTATCGGGAGCCTCTTTTTTTGTGGCTGGAGTCACTCTTTTCGGTTTTCTTACTTATAGACTGTTTGGCAAATCCACCACGCAATAGAACTTTAACAACTTAATCATAGACACATTATATGAATTACGATCTGGTAGGGATAGGAAATGCGCTGGTTGATATTGAGGTGCACGTTGATGACGATTTTATAAAAGATATTTCTGTGATCAAAGGGGGTATGACGCTTTTTTCTACTGCCGAGCAGGATAAAATATTAAAGGCATTGGAAACAAAGCCTTATAAAACTTCGTCTGGAGGCTCTGCGGCCAACACCATTCATGGGATCAGTGTTCTCGGAGCCAAGTCCTATTACTTGGGACGTGTGGCGAATGATGAAAACGGGAAACTTTACACGGAGGACATGCATTCCTGCGAGGTTGGTTTTTGTGGACCTAGTGCCGATGATGAGGGAACGGGCACCTGTGTGATTCTTCTAACTCCAGATGCTGAGCGTACTATGCTGACAAGCCTTGGTGTTTCATCCAAGTTGCATCCCGATAATGTGGATAAAACCATCATCAGCAATGCCAAAGCGGTTTATGTGGAAGGCTATTTGTGGACCGAGGACGAAACTCGAGAGGCGGGACTCCATATGGCGCAGATTGCTAAGAAACAGGGAATTCCAGTTGCTTTCACATTGAGTGATGCGTTTGTGGTCAATTCTTTCAAAGAAAGCTTGTTGGATTTTATTCAGCACCATGTTGATATTCTTTTTTGTAATGAGGTGGAAGCCCTTGCCATGACAGGAGAGACCGATTCACGAAAGGCATTTGATAAACTATTGGCATGGGTGGATACCCTGTTCCTGACCTTGGGATCTCAAGGTTCGCTTGCCGGTAAACGGGGGGATGATCCTGTGCATGTGGGCACCTTTCCTGTTAAGGCTGTAGACACCACTGGAGCAGGGGATTTATTTGCGGCGGGCGCTCTCTACGGTTTGATCAATGAACGCTCCTTGA
>DUAA01000145.1 GCA_012961055.1 Nitrospinaceae bacterium | reverse complement strand
TTTTCTGTATAGTTTTGATGGGTTTTGAGTTGCAACAGCATTTCTTTTTTGACTTGTTTTCTGGTGTCGGCGCTACTCTATTTTATTTCCTGAATTATATGTAGGAGGGTATGCTGTCTCGTGGATCTTTGGTGCGTCCCACATGTTTTTTTGAGTAAAAATATTCTACTGATGAACGATGTGTTTATGACGGGTACAACGGCTGATGAGGCCGTAAAAATATAAAAGGAAAAAGTTTTGCGGGGTAAACTGTTTTTCCCTGCCTAGAAAAAAGTTAGTGAGGGGTTACTAGGTACCAACAACCGATGCTGGCGATGTAACCCAGTGCGATGGCGGGAGCCCATTTTAAATGGGACATGAATGTATAATATTTCCGGTCAACACCCATTACTGCGACTCCTGCAGCAGAACCAACAGAGAGTAGACTGCCCCCAACACCACAAGTCAGAGTGATTAATAACCATTGGTCGAGTCCCATCTCTGGGCTCATCTTGAGAACCGCATACATGACTGGGATGTTATCAACAATGGCAGAAAGGACGCCAATAATTATATTGGAAGTTGTTGGGCCGAGGGTTCCATACATATTTTCACTGGCCAGTGCCAGATAACCAATGTATTGCAATGCTCCTACAGCGGTGAGAACGCCAAAAAAGAAAAGCAGGGTATCGAATTCCACTCCTTCTACTTTGGTGAAAATGTTAAAACGAGTGCCACTTCTGTGCTTTTCGCTAATGCCTAACTTTTTAAAGGGTTTTTGTTCTCCCCAGCGTTTTAAATACCATCCCATAATCATCAGTAGTCCGAGCCCGAACATCATTCCTAGGAAAGGCGGAAGGTGGAGGAATTGGTGGAAAGAAACTGCGGTGGCAACCGTGAAGATGCCAAGTCCAATGATGACCCTTGCTCCTGGTTTGAGTTCTATTTCCTCTTTTTCCGCTTTAGGATGTTCATCTGGGACGGCCATATATAAGAAGACTGCCGGAATGATCCAGTTTACAACTGAAGGTAGCAGTAGATAGGAAAAATCCATAGTTGGAACTTTTCCTGAGGTCCAGACCATTAAAGTAGTGATATCTCCAAATGGACTCCAGGCCCCTCCAGCGTTGGCCGCGACGACAATATTGACGAATGCGGGAACAATAAAACGTCCATTGCCATTACTAACCGCAAGAGCAACAGTGGACATCAATAACGCGCTAGTCAGGTTGTCTGCAATCGGTGAAAGCACGAATGTGATTCCTCCTGTTGCCCAGAATAATTTTTTAAATCCGAAACCCTTTTTTAGCAGCCAGACCCTTAGGGCTTTAAAAACATTCCTTTCATCAAGGGTATTGATGTAGGTCATTGCTACCAATAGAAAGAAAAATAGTTCGCCAATTTCGCCAATTAACTCCTTAACGAAATGATGAGCATGTCCGCCTCCCCCGTGCTGGGACTCATATAGGCCAATGAGAGCCCACATAAAACAACCGATCAAAATGACCGGTTTAGATTTCCGCATATGGATCTTCTCTTCAAATATGACCAGGGAATAGGCCATACAAAAACAGATAATTGAGGCATAGCCAACCCAGGTAGTAGTAAGATCGCGCATTTTACAGTCCAATCGGTAAAGGTGAAAAATTGGTCAGGGTGGAATACAAGGTACTGCCTCAGCCTAAACGTAAACCTGCTTACCCATTCTATTTGAAGACATTGAATCACGGATGATAGATCAACAGTCTGGGAAACACAAGCATTAGTCAGCTATGGCTCAATTGTGTTCTAGTGAGTTATGTTTTGTCCGAACTATTTGAAAAATGAGTTCGTTTTAGTCAGGTCGACATACTTTGGCGGGGGAGCCAGTGCAGCCTTGTTAGGTTTGGATTTAGTCGTGTGAGTCGATGATAAACTGTCAACAACAACCTATAAATTAAGGGTTTCCTTGAAAGTGGAGGGGAAACAATAAAGTTGACTGCATGGGAATATATGCTAAAATTTTCCTTAGGTAAGTGGTTAGGTTTTGCCTTCGATAACAATTCTTATTTGTTGAATTTATTGGACGGTTTGTTTGCATCCCAGTACCTTTCTGAAGGTAAAAAGTTTGTCGATGAGGGGATACTGAGTCTTTTGCCTGACGAGGAGTCTTACCCTGAGGTCGTCCACCAAGCGATGCATTACAGTCTTCTTGCCGGCGGCAAAAGGTTGCGTCCTATCTTAGTTATTGCAGCTTCAGAAGCGGTAGGGGGAGATCGGAAGGCGGTATTGCCATTTGCGGTAGCTACCGAGTTGGTTCACACGTACACCTTAATTCATGATGACCTCCCTGCTTTAGATAACGATGACCTGCGGCGGGGGAAACCTACAAACCATAAAGTTTTTGGAGAAGCAGTCGCTATCTTAGCAGGTGATGCCTTGTTGACTGAGGCGTTTATCCTGATGACCCGGTCTGTGGGAATGGAATCTATTTCTCCTGAACGCCTTCTCAGGGCTACTCATGAGATGGCAACCGCGCTGGGTTCGACAGGCATGATAGGTGGTCAAGTGGTTGACCTTGAGGCAGAGGGTAAGCCGATTGATGCGGAGACTCTGGAATATATTCATATTTATAAAACAGGTTTTTTAATTCGAGCTTGTATTCGGTGTGGTGGTATTCTTAGCGGAGCCACACCCCGGCAGCTAAATTCATTGTCCCGATTTGGAGCCCATATAGGGCTTGCTTTTCAAATTATTGATGACATTCTCGATATTACGGGAGATGAAAAGCAACTGGGTAAGGGTATCGGCAGTGACCTGACTAAGGATAAAGCGACTTACCCCGCTCTATATGGGTTGAAAGAGTCACGCCGCAAAGCTGAAGAGTTGGTTGAGGCAAGCATAGTTTGTTTGGAAGAATTTGATGGCCGGACCGATCCCCTCCGACAGATTGCCCGGTTCTTTGTACAACGAACATATTAATTCACTCGGTTCCCTCTTAAATGAGTAAATTTTTAAGCCAAATAGATAATCCCCAGGATTTAAAAAAACTTTCAGTTGAAGAGTTGCCAGTTCTTGCACGGGAAATTCGTGACACTCTTTTGCAGACTATTTCTGAAACTGGTGGGCATTTGTCATCCAACTTGGGTGTAGTGGAATTGACCTTGGCTATGCATTATGTTTTTGACAGTCCGAGGGATAAATTTGTTTGGGATGTGGGCCATCAGTCATATGTGCATAAATTATTAACAGGGCGTCGGGAACGATTTCATACGCTTCGCCAGACTGATGGATTATGCGGTTTCACGAAGCGGGAAGAAAGCGAACATGACCACTGGAACTGTGGACACGGTGGTACTTCCATTTCCGCTGCACTGGGCTTTGCGAAGGCGAGAGATCTGAAAAAAGAAACAAATGATGTAATTGCGATCATTGGGGATGGCTCACTGACTGCGGGAATGGCATTTGAAGGACTCAACCATACGGGCCATATCAAGAGTGACATGATTGTTGTTCTTAATGATAATGAAATGGCGATATCCGAAAATGTCGGGGGCATGTCCGCGCATCTCAGCAAAATCATGACCGGGCAGGTTATGCTGAAAATTAAACAGGAGATAGGTGAACTTCTTATAGCGATTCCTGGTATTGGCAAGGAAATAAAACGGTATGCGAGTAAGATTGACGAAGCCATAAAGGGGATGTTCATTCCCGGCCGTTTGTTCGAGGACTTGGGCTTTAGATATGTTGGGCCGATAGACGGTCATGATGTTGATGCCTTGATCGAAACTTTCTCCACGGTTAAGAATCTCAAAGGTCCCACCCTGATGCACGTTATTACCCGTAAGGGGAAGGGGTATGGGCAGGCGGAAGAGAAAGCCGATGTTTGGCACGGTGCCAAGCCGTTTGATATTTCTACGGGAACGTTTCATAAGAAGAAAGCCAATCTGACATACACTAGTGCATTTGCCGATGCCCTGATTGAGTTGGCTAAGGAGGATGAGAAAGTCATTGCCCTGACAGCGGCGATGCCGGATGGAACAGGAATCAGTAAATTTGGGAAAGAATTTCCCGATCGAACTTTTGATGTTGGAATGGCTGAACAACACGGAGTTGCGTTTGC
>DUAA01000144.1:3614-4121 GCA_012961055.1 Nitrospinaceae bacterium | reverse complement strand
TTTCCTCTTCATTATTTCCCCAACCTTGCCATTCTTTGGCGGTCCTGTGACGCAATCGGATGTTCTGTTTATTGACCTGCAATCTCATGATGTATTCATCTTCCTGTCTTGTCTGATTAGCAACTGTGGCATTGTCCTTGGCGGCTTGGCTTATCTGGGAAGTCCAACTGCTTTGCCATTCCTTAGATTCTGCATCAAGAATGCTGTTTACAACTTTGATTGAACTATCAACAAAACTACCGTTGTCATTCGTCTTATAATAAGTACAATCCACCCTTTTCATGTCTGTTTCATAAGTCGGCACACTTATATCCAATGAGAAGGAAACCCTCGTACCATCACCACCCACAAGTACGAATGCTGCAGGAACGTAAGTGAGATCATTTTCGTTTTCAATTTCCTCTCCATTTGCATCTTTTGCCACTTCTGATGTGGCATTGCCGTTTTCATCCATCACATAGAATTTTTGATTAACCCAAACATATTCACCATTGGACCAATCAATCA
>DUAA01000144.1:0-3441 GCA_012961055.1 Nitrospinaceae bacterium | reverse complement strand
TCAAAGTGAATCAGTTTTTCACCATATTGGTCCCACTCTCTTTTATAAATATTGGTCCCATCTGTTTTATAATCCTTCTTGCGGATCCAGGTTTCCGCAACACCATCTTTGTTGATGGCCGTCAGATATTGTCCATTGGTGTTATCCCAGTTATCTTCGAAGAAATAGTCATATTCCCCTCCTGATTTGCCGTTGTATCCACATTTGTGAACCCACCTGTAGGTTCCATCCGTATAATAGGAATCACTCCAGTCGATCCGGTTGTAGTCGATGACATTTGCATCCTTTATGATGAAAGACATTTCCTGCCAGTTGTTGCTGTCAAAACGGTAGGAGAAATCGATCTGCATGTTGCTGATGTTGTCAGTATCTCCGTCCGAGATATTGTCGAGCAAAAGCAGATATTCACTGTTTTTCCAACCGCTGTTATTGCTTACGTATTTTGCGATGTTACCATCCGTCAAGTTATCAATGACTTCAGACTGAGACGGATACCAGCCTTCGCTGGGTACAGTGGTGAATTCATGCTTCATGACACTCGGAAGCTCCCAGTCCCAACGATCGTAAGTTACCTGTGGAAGGGAAATCACGTATTTGGTCGTATTCTTCAAAGGCTTCGTTTCGGCGACGCTTTCATCGGTGTCCAGAATCAAGTGCATCGTCTTGTAGATCCATAGGGCCATGTTGGCAACTTTGATGGATTCGTTGTCCTTTTCATAAACCTGGACCTTGTCAGATACGTCCTTGTTATTCATGTATTTGGAAAATTCGATCGAAGCGGAATAAAGGTTTTCCTGGTTCGTGAATGTCTTGATGACGGTCGGATTGGATCCGGTGTCAACCGCAGGAGCCTGGGGGGTCATGATTTCAATGTCCTTGATCACCGCATTTGCACCCAGGGCAGAACCCACTTGTTCGATTATCAGGTATTCGGATAAAGGCTTGCCCTGACGGACTCTTTTAGTGTCAATTTCCCCCAAAACCACAGTGCTGTCAGTCGTATCAAAGGCACTGAAAGTGAGGGTGTTACCATTAAGTTTCCAGTTGTAGACATCATACCGCTGGTCCCAGACAAGATAGCCAGACTGGGTGCTTGAATTATTCAGCACTGTTTGGGTGTTCCCATCGGAGAGTCTTCTGATCTTGATCAGGCTGCGTGGCTGGTAGAGTCCTGCCGGGTGGTTTTCCTTCTCGGAATAATAGACATAGCCTTTACTGATCTGCATGTCCATGTTGTTGAGGGCATCCCACCAGTTGCTGCCCACCTTAAGTGATACCTTGGGAGCAGGCTGATAGGGTAACACCTTGTAGAGATTTACCATGTTCTGATCTTTCCAGACCCCTGCTGATTCATCCCAGTAGCCCTGGTTTTCAACGAACAAGGAATAGACATAGCCGTCATCTCCATTCATGATTCTGCTGGGTTGTGCGGATCCGCCCCTGTTGCTGAACAAGGAAGTGTTCAATTGTTTCAGCAGACGGGCTCCTGAAACAACCGGATGCTTCCGGGCGAACTGGAGCCCTTTGTTACCCCAACTACCTGAATTGGAGCCAAACATCACCGTTCCGCTGTCATCCGTGGTGAAGAAAATGCTCCCCCACCAATCCTGGTTGTCATCGGTCAGCTTGTTGGTCGAGGCGGTTCCCGAAGAATCAAATGTAACCAGTTTCAATGAATTCGTGGCGGTCCCGGTGTAGGCTAGCGAACCGTCACTCATCACCTTGAAAACGCCGATGTTGTCATTATCTGGAGTCAAATCCTTGATTGTTCCTGATGGTGAATACTTTCTAAGAATTTTTGGAGCCTCATGGTCCCAGTTCAGATCGTAATTATACTCGACACATATGTCTTGCTGGCTATCTTCATCCCATTTGTTCTGCTGGCAGTGTGAATTGATTCCAAATGTTTTCGCTATGTAATAAAGGTTACCGTCCTTGTCGAACTGAAGGGGCTTCATGTTCCCATCGCTCACGGTATTCTTGAACTCAGAATTGAGGGGCTGCGGTGAAATCTTTGTTTCCACACAGCTGTAGGTTCCTGTAGAAATTTCCACTTTAAAAAGTGCACAACCAGATTTGGCTATAAATTTTCTTGTGGGTTCATTCTTTTTATTCCAATTCAGGCCTCCCCATTTATCATATCCAGGGTCCAATGCAATGAAGAGGTTTTTCCCGTCCCTCGAAAGGAGAGTATAAAGGACTATGATATCCACATCTGCGGAAATAACCGGGGACATGTTCCCATCGGCATCGACCATGAACAGGTTGGTTGCCCCGCCGCTTTTAGTGGAGACACCTCTAGCCGCCCTGCTTGCACGTACCCACTTCCTGAGTTCCCGGTCTCCCTCTGTAGTGCCGTCACTGAAGTAGAACTCGTTCAGTAGTCCTTCACCCACACTTCTCGCAACGGTTCTGGAGGTTTGCGTACCCAACTCGGTGGTTGCCAGCACGCTTTCGGCTCCAGACAGTTTAAAACTGATACTATAGTCTGTAGAACTTCCACCATCATCTGTATTGCCACCGTCATCTGAACTGGTTGAAGTGGAACTCTGCGAACTGTTGTTTTCCGGCTCTGCACAACTGTGAATTGAAAAAGCCAAAAGAACCAATGCCACCACGCTGGAAATTTTTTTTGAGACCTTCATCTCTCTCTCCCTGATTCAAATAAACATTCAACACGCTTCCAATTGCTTTAAAAACGCCTCCGGCCATTTCCTGAACAGTCGTGAAGCAACAAAATACATCCCCTAAAATACCCTGTGGCCACAGGGGTTTTTTCAACTATATTGCTTTTACCTCTTTTATAAACCATCATCCATACACGATTCCTGATGGACTTTGACACAGATTAACTTAGTTTAATATAATAATCAAAATTTAATTATATGAATGCAATAGAAAAATTGGTAGTTTGTTAAATAAAAGTAATAAATAATTTAATATTTAAAATCAGTATGTGACTAATGTCTTTTCTGTAGATATGACTTATTAGTATTTTTTAGATGATGATATTCAATACAAATGAATAGGTAAGACATAAGTATACTCATTATTATAAAGGTTAACATGAGTAGGCCCCAGAATAATATTTGTAAAAATATGAGATCCTTTTATATATAGCGGTAACGGATTTTACCCCCCTTGAGTAATAAAGTAGTCAGAGTATAAAAATTTAAAAGATAGAGAGTGCGTGGTATTTCTGCGGAAACTAAAAGGGAGGGCTCTATGGGTATGCTAATTATTAAAAAACTCTATTAGTCATGGATACATTAGATTGAACAAACCTGTCCCAGTTGACCTGTCCCAGTGGCTAAAAAGCTAATATAATAATAATTAGTATTATCAGATAGTTATTGCCTTATTTTAAGGGGTGGTGGAGACGAGGGGGGTCGAACCCCTTACCTCAACGCTGCCAGCGTTGCGCTCTACCAGTTGAGCTAC
>DUAA01000143.1 GCA_012961055.1 Nitrospinaceae bacterium | reverse complement strand
TAATTGCTAACAAAACAATAATTGGTGCAAAATCAATCCCAATGCCAGACATGGGGACCAATTGACGCACTCGAAGCAAAACCGGTTCTGTGATACTGTGTAGCAACTGAACGATGGGATTATATGGATCCGGATTTACCCAAGACAATAGGGCACGAATAATAATTACCCACATATAAAGTTGTAACACAATACTAAGGACCTGAGCGGTAGCACTTAGTAAATTTCCTAGAATAAACACGAAGTATGGGGTGTAGGTTTTCCTCAGCTAATTCCATCGGAATTCTGGGAAAAATCATTGCTAACTGCTTATACACCCCCTAAAATATCTGAAAACTCCTTTGTTGTCAATGACAAGAGCTTCTGTATAACGGGGCCCACTAGAATAAACTATTTATGAAACGGACTAAAATTAAAGACCTCCTCAATGCTGTGGAAGGGGAAGTACTGGTTAAGGGATGGGTGAGAACTCGACGAGACTCCAAAGGAGGTTTTTCTTTTTTGGAGATAAATGATGGTTCCTGTCTTAGAAATATTCAAGTCATAGCAGATCATTCTATTCCGAATTATTCCTCCATTGAAAAAAAAATGACCACCGGCAGTTGCATCTCGGTATACGGGAAACTGGTAGCATCCCAAGGTAAAGGGCAAAATAAAGAAGTTCAGGCCATCACAATTGATGTGTATGGTCCTTCTCCCGTTGATTACCCGTTGCAAAAGAAGCGGCATTCCTTTGAGTTTTTACGTGAGATCGCCCACCTTCGTCCACGCACCAATACCTTTGGAGCGGTTATGCGTGTGCGAAATCAACTAGCTTATTCTATTCATCAGTTTTTTCAGAAAAAGGGATTCGTCTACCTGAATACACCTATTGTGACAACCAGTGATTGCGAAGGGGCGGGGGACATGTTTCAGGTGACGACTCTAGACATTCTTAATCCAAAGTGCGTGGATGGGAAGATCGATTATTCCTTGGACTTCTTCGGCGAAAAAACCTTTCTTACGGTAAGCGGACAACTGGAAGGTGAAATCTTTTCGATGGCTCTATCAGATATTTATACCTTTGGTCCTACTTTTCGGGCAGAAAACTCCAATACCAGTCGGCATCTTGCAGAATTCTGGATGGTGGAACCGGAAATGGCTTTTTATGACCTGGATGACAATATGGATCTTGCTGAAGAGTTCATTAAATTTTTGTTGTCGGAGGTGATGGAGAATTGCGCTGAGGATATGGAGTTTTTTAACAAACGAATTGACACGACTAAACTCGAGACCCTGAAAAATATCATCGATAATCAGTTCGAGAGGCTGACGTATTCTGATGCTATTCGTCAACTGAAAAAATCATCGGAGGCATTTACTTATCCCGTGGAATGGGGTTTGTCCCTTCAGGCAGAACATGAACGATTTCTCAGTGAGAAAGTATTCAAGAAACCGGTCATCGTCTTCAATTATCCTGAGAAGATCAAGTCTTTTTATATGAAACTCAATGAAGGAGGAGAAACGGTGCGGGCTATGGATGTGCTTCTTCCGAACCTGGGGGAAATCATTGGTGGAAGTCAGCGTGAAGAAAACTATGAAGTGCTATTAGAACGAATGAAGGATAAAGACCTGAATCCGGAAAAATACTGGTGGTATCTCGACCTAAGGAAATTTGGGTCGGCACCGCACTCGGGCTTCGGGTTGGGTTTTGAAAGAATGGTTCAGTTTGTCACGGGGATGGATAATATCCGCGACGTAATTCCTTTCCCGAGAACCCCCAAGCACGCAAAATTTTGACTCTACTGGACGTGAGGCTGTGAAACCCTGTTCCTAGCTAGTTTATTGCTCGTTGACTCGACGCCTAGTGGCGAGGATGGCGGTTTCTATATGCTGGGTCTGGGGGAACATGTCAATCACTCGAATATCTCTAACCTGGTATCCTTCCAGACGTTCGAGGTCGCGGGCCAGGGTAGATGGGTTGCAAGAAATATATATGATCTGTTGGGGCTGTGCCTCGAGCAGAGTTTGTATAACGGTTTCGGAACAACCTTTTCGCGGAGGGTCGACAATGATGGTATGAATGGATTTATTCAAAGTGATTTTTGAGGCATGTTCTTCCACTGTTCCCGTAAGGAATTGGCAGTTGTGAAAGCCATTGATTTTTACACTCTTTATTGCATCTTCCATAGCTGGCTTAAACTTTTCAATTCCGATGACATTCCTGCCTTGCTTTGCCAGCCAAAGGGCAATACCCCCTGATCCGCTATAGGCATCGATTATAGTTTGGTCTTTAGCTTCCTCAGTCCATTGGCTGATCTGGTTATACAGTTTTTCTGCTTGCTGGGAGTGGACTTGGAAAAAAGAGCCAAGGGAAAGGTGAAAAGTTATGCCTCCTAGTTTTTCGATAAAATGTTCCTTGCCCCACAAGACCTTGTTTTCGGGACCCATAATTACGTTGGTATTTTTTAAATTCGTGTTTTGAATGAGGCCGACGATGCCAAGTTTTTTTAAATTTTTTTCGTCGGTTAATTCAGCTAGGAATCCACGGGGGAACCTGCCCTTATAAGTAACCAGTGCGACAAGAGTTTCTCCTGTGGAGGTGGAATGGCGTACGATCAATCCGCGTAAAAGTCCTCGGTGATGACGTTCGTGGTAAATAGAAATGTCGTGTTTCACGACAAGCTGGCGTATCCACTCCTTTGTGTCATTAATTGCTGGCAGCAGGATGTCACAGGTTGCCGAGTCGGCAATATCGTGTGTGCCTTCGGCGAAAAATCCGATTGCAGGTTTTCCGCCTTTTCCTTGTATCGCAAAACTGCCTTTATTACGATATTGGTATTCTGAATCCGCTGGGATAATTTTAATATTTTCAGGTGCTTCAATATTGGCAATACGCTTCAGACTGTCGCTGACAACTTGGACTTTAAACTGTAATTGTTTTTCATAGTTCAGGTTTTGGAATTTACAACCACCGCATTTAAAGAAGACAGGGCAGGGGGGCTCGACACGGTCTTTTGAAAACTCAATTATTTTGAGTATATCCACCACGCCAAAACGTGGGGTGATTTTAATAACTTTCCCTAAAACCTTATCGCCGGGTAATCCTCCCGGAGCGAATAGTGTGTAGCTCTCATGGCGGCAAAGGCCGTCCCCGCTGGAAGAAAGGGTTTTGATGTCCAGTTCAAGCCGGTCTCCTTTTTTGACCGGAATTTTTAGTTTCAGTTTTGCCATGAATTAACGAGTTCTCCTGAGTAGAGGGAAGTTGAGAACCATAACACTCAGAGGTTTGGGAAGCAAATGCTAAAACCGCCTGAGAATAATTATTTAAAGCGGGACGAGATAATTTGGATAAATATTTTTAACACTATTCAGTTTTTTCCAGTCCTTAAGAAATTTTATTGCCCTATCCTCATTGTGAGATTGACGGGTTTTCAGATCATATCGAAGTGGCAGTGTTCCAAGAAACACATTGTTGTTAATAGTAATTTGACTTTATTGTAATGTTGCTTATCAAATGGGCAAGGACCTGTCTTGAAATAAACATTAGATGTGTTGGACATAATCTAAACAACCGGGCTCGAAGAGGGTGGTATACTTTTATGTCATGAATGATTGTATTGCTATATTTGGAGCGGTAAAAGAGGAAATTGCTGGTATCAAACAGGCAATGAAAATTTCGGATCGTGTCCGTCTGAATAAAACATATGCTTGGCCCGGAAAGTGGGGACAACAAAGTATTGTTCTGGTTCGATCCGGCGTGGGAAAACAAAGAGCTGAAGTTTCCACCCTGCAAGTCATTGAGCATTTTCAGCCCAAGGCTTTAATCAGTATCGGTTATGCTGGTGCGGTCCAACCTGAGTTGAATATTGGCGATCTAGTGATTACTGATTCAATTATAGAAGAGAACGGAGAAGAGGGCAGGGAATACCATCCAGACCCTTATTGGTTGGGTCGTGCTCGGAGCGTTCAATGCTCCGATGAAATCAAGGTGGTTGTCGGTGGATTGCTAACGGTCAATACCGTGATTCATGATCCAGCGGCCAAGCGGGAATTTGGAAAGCGTTATGGTGTCCAAGCGGTAGAAATGGAGACTTGTGCCATTGCCAGAGTGGCGGAAGATAAGATATTGCCCTTACTTTCTG
>DUAA01000142.1 GCA_012961055.1 Nitrospinaceae bacterium | reverse complement strand
GAAAAAAGGATTTTCCCGCTTAAAATTTCTGCTGGTGGCTCTGGCAAAAGGCGGAGAATAGAAAGTGCGCTGACGGTTTTTCCACAACCTGATTCTCCTACCAGAGCGAGAGTCTCTCCTGGGTTTAAACAAAAACTGATTCCTTTGACAGCAACCAACTTCCCCTTGGAGGTAGAAAAAGAAACTTTCAGGTTTTGAATTTCTAATTTCGGGGACGACAAATTTCTATCCATGAGAAACAGGTTTAAAATCAATCCATTTGGGTATTAATTAAGTTATACCTTTTCGAATGATGCAATAGATCATTTTGGGCTGCCCTAGACAAATAAGTCAATATTCCTTTAACCCATAGTTTAATTTGCCTTAAACTGTACTGTCGGTTCAGGGTTGTTGAAACGCCACTCACACTGCTTCTAATAGAGCTCAAAAGTACTTCTTGGGATACCGTAAATTTACACATATGACGTTTTCCCTGGTTCCAAGAGTTGTCAATTCCGTTGACAGGATTTTGTTTGTCAGCAAACAACTTTGAATGATTGATCCGGTAATGACGAAACTCTGATACACCGAGAACATTATGCCCACGCCAACAATCAGAGTAAACAATACTGTCAAGGATTATTCTACGTTACACAATAGGCAGTAATGTTTCTGATTTGGCATCTGGCTTGGTATATACCTTGCCACCACGCCTCAAGAGCCCAAGTACCGGTACTTTTCCTGCCGCACCACGTCCACACCTACCGCCAAAATAACTTTCACCTACCTCACCATCAAAATACTCATGCGATTTAAACTCAAGATGAGTAGGCTATGATCTCGCGTAAACGCTCAATTTAATAGGCTGCTGTCGTTTTGTTTACTCCGACCAAGCTGCCGGCACATCTCGCTGTCGCTCCTCCTAAAAAATGCTCTAGCAAACGCGCTTGCTTACTGTCACTTAATTTACCCTTCTTCAATGCCATCACTTATGACAATTACTTTCTGGAATCTAGGATGGCCCCTTTGTTTTACCTTGATTTGGATCATTGATTCCCCCCCCCATGAAGTAGCCCAAATCTTACACTAAGATATTTATAGGGGCGGGCTATTCTAGGTAGGAAACGGTTTAGATCAGAGCAAATCATTGTAAAGCTTCGATGATTGTTAAGTCTCAAGGCTTGACTCAGGTGGAGCAGCTAAAAACCTGGGGTAAATAGTGGGGTCTGGTCAGTGCCAGCCACGATCAGCTCGCTGATGACTAGTGATTACTCCACTCTTACGGCTTCTTTGGGATTGAGTTTTGCTGCTAACCGGGCAGGATAAAGTCCAGAGAGTAAAGAAATTCCCCAGAACAGTAACACCATTCCTAGAATTAATAGGTAGGGAAAATGGACCTGAATCGTCCAGCCGAAGGATTGTTTGTTGATAACAAAAATCAGGATATAAGACACAAACACTCCAGCCACAAAACCCATTGCCGATCCGATCAGCCCGAGTATTCCTGCTTCGATCATCACCATACGTTTTATTTGCCCGGTGAAAGCACCGATGAAGCGCAGAATTCCTATTTCTCTTTTCCGTTCTAGAATCAAAGAGACCAGAGTATTAAACAATCCTAATACTGCTATCAGTATGGCTATGATTTCCAACGAATAGGTGATGGCGAAAGTTTTATCAAAAACTTCCATGACCTGTTGTTTCAATTCGGAATTGGAACGAATGATGAGCCGATGGGTTTTTATTGCTTCAAGAATTTCTTTTCGTATGGTTTCCAGTTGGTTTTTTTCATCTAGGTAAATGACAAAGCTGTTGATCTCGGTGGCCTGGTAATATTTTAAAAACGTGGTCCGATCAAGAATGATGTAACCCCGTTCGCGAGAATAATCGAAATAGATAGCGGCAATTTCCATTTTGGCTGGACCATTAGGAGTCTGTAAGTCCAGAGTGTCTCCCATCGTTACTTTATGTTTTAAGGAAAACGCTTCTGAAACCATAGCCCGGTTGTGGCCGACCATTATACGATCAAGTTCCTGAGCACGTGGGCCAGATTTTATCAATAAGTTTCCGTACTTGGAGAGCACGGAAAAATCACCGGTTCCCAACACCACGGGAAGATTGTTGTAGGTGATATCGATGGCACGGAACTGATCGACGGCAGCGATGCCTTTCAAGGTTTTAAGTTTTTCAACCGCTTCGGAGGGCAGGGTATGTTGATAGTCGATGTCTCTCCCACCCGCTACGCGTACGAAAAGGTCGGCTTTCAATGTCTGATCGATCCAAACGATTACGGTTTCGCGAAAGCTGTGCACCATGATCAACATGCTGATGACCATCATGAATGCAATGGCCAGGGATGAGACCGCAAGAGCGTTTCGTCCTACATTTTGTGACAGGTTCATGCAGGCGAGCAATCCTTCACCGCCAAACCAATTTTTGAAAAAGAAATGGAGTCGGCCACGGACCCACAGTAAAACCGATGGCGAAAAAAGTGAAACGCTGAGAATGATTAAAAATACTGAAAAGAAACCGAAGTAAGGGAAGTGATTGATAGGCGGCAGTTGTGTGCAGAGTACTGAGAGCAGAAGGATGGTCAGTGCGGTTATATTCAATCCACGACTGCCATGGAAAAGTTTTAGATCATAACTGCCACGCCGCATCACAGAGGTAGGCGGAGTGGTGGCTGCATCCCAGGCGGGGATGAGGGCCGATACCAAAGAAAGCACCACACCCAGAATAAAATAAGGACCCATTTTACTCCATTGAAAATCTATCTCCGTAACATAGCTCGGCGCGTAAAGGTTATTGACAGTTAGGGAAACGGCATCTAGGGAGAACTGGGCAAAATAAAATCCCAACCCGATTCCAAATAATGAGCCGATGGCGCCAATTACTCCGGCTTCCAGGAAAAATATTAAGGCGATTAGGGTGGGGGTGGCGCCCAGTGCACGCAGGGTACCGATCTCCACCCTTCGCCGTACCACTGAAAGGGCGATCATGTTATAGATTAGATATAAGGCCACCAGAAGAGCCACGAAACTCAATGCCGTGAGGTTGTATTGAAAGGCCTGTAGCATTTTTTCGACCTGACGGTTCTTGCGCTGCGGACGTTCTACTTTCATGTTCCCAGGAAGTAGGGCGGAAATTTTATCCCGCATGTCTTCGAAATTGACAGAGCTGAGAAACTGGATGTCGATACGGTCCAATCGTCCTATTTTTTCAAAGGCGATTTGTGCTGCCGCAATATCCATCAAGGCAAAATTACCGTTGAGGGCTTTAGCGATGCCTTTATTTTCCAGCACTGCATTGACATTTAGAGTTTTCTCTTTTCCTTTAACCAGAAACTGAATGGTGTCACCAGGGGAAAAATTAGTTCCTGGTACGAATTTTTCGGGAATAATGATTCCAGATGGATCTAAAATGAGTTTCAATAAACCTTTCAAATCCTTTTCAACCGTTTTGATTGAAAAGTCACGGATGCCGCTATCCTGCAAAAGGTCAGTGCCGATAATTTCAACCACCTCCCCACTGGTTGATTCGACTCCATACCCTTCGATCACCGGGTAGGCCTTGATTTCATTTCTAATCGTATGGAGTTTTTCGAAAACCCTTTCATCGAAATCCATCCCCTCCACCCGAATTACTGCATGAGCTCTGCCTAAAACTAGGTCTACGCTTTCAGTGAATGACATCATGGTTTGTTCATTCGCCAGGCGGATACTGAGAAATACGGCGACTCCCACAGCTACACCAAGGATAGTGATAGCGGTACGAAACGGATCTCGGATTAAAGGACGTATGATGAGTGCAGTGAAAAGGTTTCTAAAGTAAAACAGAAAGCTCACGGTGTTTTGTCGGTGAGTTTGCCGTCGCGAATTTCGAAATGTCGATTTCCAATTTTAGAGACCTGGGGATTATGAGTAACGAGGATAACCGTAGTTTGGAAGTCGGTAGAGGCTTGTTTCATTAGATCGAGGATCTTCATTCCGTTTTCTGAATCGAGATTGCCGGTGGGTTCGTCGGCAAGAAGGATGGAAGGTCGGTGAACTAGAGAACGGGCGATAGCGACTCTTTGCATTTCTCCTCCCGAAAGTTCGGAGGGAAAGGAGTCGGCTCGGTGCAAAAGTCCAACATAGTCGAGCAGGGTTCTTATTTGTTTATCATCGGACCTGGATGAATGCGCAAG
>DUAA01000141.1 GCA_012961055.1 Nitrospinaceae bacterium | reverse complement strand
CAGTGGGGACAATGAGTGTTATCAATAACTCCAAGGACCTACGCAAAACATTTCGCTATTGGGCTAAAGAAGTTCACAAAATCTGTCCACCACTCAATGAAGGAAAAAGATTAGAAGTTGAAAAGAATATAGACAAGCTTTCCGCATTCAAATGGAACGTGGTTGAAATCGCACCAAATATTTTTTTCGAGACCTATATACTCAATACTTGGGGTAATGCGTTTGCAGAAGGAGGAAAAGTCATCCCCTCCAAAACGGGTTATTGCAGCGCCCTGGCTGACCATTTCGCCATTTTGTGCAGTGGGGATTTGATTTATTGCTGCGTGGATTATGATGGCAAAACCAAAGCTGGAAACGTATTCGAAAGTTCAATCACTGAGATTATGAATACCAAACCAGTTATTGATGCCGTTGAAGGGTTTAAAAATAATAAAGTAATACACCCACATTGCCAAAAATGTTTAGGCGGAAGTACTTGGGTTAAGTCAGTGGTGAACCGGATTGGTTCTATCCTTATCTGGAAATACCTCAAAAATTTCTTCTACAAAACAAGCTAAAACAGTCGGGATGTAGCGCAGCCTGGTAGCGCACCTGCTTCGGGAGTAGGGGGTCGGAAGTTCAAATCTTCTCATCCCGACCATTTTCTATTATTTTTCTTCTTGGCCCACTCACAATTTGATTGTATTGCATTTAATTATTAACCCTATTTATTTTTTTGAATAATGATCATAGCAAGTAATATCGAAAAATCTTACGGACCACAAATCCTGTTCGAGGATGTGTCCTTCCTTATCAACAAAGGTGAACGTATAGGTCTGGTCGGTAAAAATGGCACCGGGAAATCCACTTTATTCAAAATGATTCTTGGACAAGAAAGCATTGACTCAGGAACAATTTCTACTCCCAAAGGTTACAGGATCGGTACCCTGGAACAATATATCTATTTCACTCAGCCTTCCGTTCTTGAGGAATGCATAACGTCCTTACCTCCCGAAGAGCAATGGAATCATTACAAGGCCGAGATCATTCTTTCTGGACTGGGTTTTTCGGAACAGGATTTACACAAAGACCCTGCCACCTTCAGCGGAGGCTACCAAGTACGTATCAACCTTTGTAAAGCTTTGTTAGCCGATCCTAATATGCTTCTGCTTGATGAACCCACCAACTATCTTGATATTCTTTCGCTCCGTTGGCTCAAGGAATATCTGAACAAGTGGCCTGGCGAAATGATAATTATTACACATGACCGGGATTTCATGGATAAAGTCACCACCCATACACTCGGCCTGCATCGCAAACAAGCCAGAAAAGTAAAAGGCGGGACCATTAATTTTTATGAGCTAATGATTCAGGAAGAAGAGACCTACGAACAAACTCGGAAAAATCAAGAGAACAAACGCAAAGAAATGCAAGCTCTCATCAACCGGTTTCGAGCCAAAGCATCTAAAGCTACTATGGCTCAGTCGCGCATGAAAATGCTGGAAAAAATGGGGACGATAGAAAAACTAAGTAATGAAAAGGGTCTGGGGTTCCGGTTCTCTTATCTTCCCTGCCCAGGAAAAAACATCATGAGTGTAGAGAATCTTTCGTTCTCATACGATGGCAAGTCAGAAAACAATATTTTCTCAGGTGTCTCTTTTTCGATTGGGAAGAAAGATCGGATAGGAATCATTGGAGCCAATGGAAAAGGAAAGTCGACTTTGTTAAATTGTTTAGCAGGGGAACTTGTGCCCACCTCAGGATCGATCACCGCACATCCTGCTACAGGTATCGGACATTTTGGACAGACCAATATTGATAGGCTCGAGCCACAGAACCAGGTACTGCAGGAAATTCTCCTTTCCAATCCCTCCCTCTCCCTACAGGCTGCTCACAGCATATGTGGAGCCATGATGTTTGAAGGTGACTTGAGTAAAAAAAAGGTGCAGGTATTATCTGGCGGGGAAAGAAGCCGCGTTCTACTGGGAAAAATAATTTCTCACCCTACCAACTTATTGCTTTTAGACGAACCTAGCCATCATCTGGATGTTGAATCCATCGAAACTTTAATGGATGAATTAAACGGTTACGCTGGGGCCCTGATTATTGTTACTCACTCAGAACTCATATTAAAAGCTCTGGCTAAAAACCTGATCATATTCCATCGTGGCCAGGCTGAATATTTTCATGGTGGCTACGAAGATTTTCTGGAAAAAGTCGGTTGGGAAGGAGAACCTGTCTCAGAGAAGAAAGTGAAAACAAAAATAAATAAAAAAGAAGCCCGGAGATTACGGGCCTTAGAACGCCAAAAAACTCAAGTCAGTCAGGTAACCCTAAACAGTTCTTTCAAAACACGTCCCAATCAAACCAGCAAATACGCTGATTAGCCATTATCCTAAATGGCACCCATAAAACTTGACATAAAATCTATCACTGGCCTGTAACTCAACTCCGCATTATTTTAATCCAGCGTAGCCCCATTATGGTTGATAAAATCACACACGAACCGGAACAAGTCACACGTGAAAACCTGAAACTTTGGCTCAAGCATCATCTCAAATATACTTTGGTCGACGATAAATTCTCTTCAACAAAAATGGACCACTTCATCAGCTTGGCATTATCTGTCCGAGATCACCTCGTCCACCGATGGCTGAAAACCCAACAGTCCTATTATGAAAATGATGTAAAAAGAGTTTATTATCTGTCTATGGAGTTTCTCATTGGACGATTGCTAACAAATAATTTAATCAACCTTGGCTTATATGATGAATATAAGCAGGCCCTGGATGAACTGGGTAATGATATTAGTGAATTGGAAGAAACCGAAGTTGAGGCAGGACTCGGCAATGGAGGACTTGGACGCCTTGCAGCCTGCTTCCTTGATTCTATTGCCAGTTTAGGAATTCCTGGGTACGGATATGGAATCCGCTATGATTTTGGTATTTTTCACCAAAAAATAGTCCAAGGATACCAGGTGGAAGTGGCGGACAATTGGCTACGGATGGGGAATCCCTGGGAAATTCCTAGACCACGTTCCTTAGTTCCTGTTAATTTTTATGGGTCTGTGGAAACCAACTCTGATTCGCAGGGAGAAATTAGGCACAAGTGGGTCAATACCAAGAATGTCATGGCCATGGCTCACGATACTCCTGTCCCAGGCTATAGAAATAATACGGTGAACAATCTTCGTTTATGGAGTGCCCGGTCCAGTCGCGAACTGGAATTTGAACATTTTCAAGCTGGGGATTATTTTCAGGCAGTGCAAAACAAGCATGAGAGTGAAATCATATCCAAAGTATTATACCCAGCCGACCATAATCAATTAGGAAAAGAGCTACGGTTCAAACAGGAATATTTTTTCATATCTGCCTCTCTGAGCGATATTGTCCGTCGATATAAAAAAGCACACCCCTCCTTTGACATGTTCAGCGAAAAAGTAGCCATCCAGTTAAACGACACTCACCCTGCGCTTGCAATAGCTGAGTTGATGCGCATTTTAGTGGACCTTGAAAAGGTGAGTTGGGAGAAAGCATGGAAAACAACTGTCGCCACCTTTGCCTTTACCAACCATACTATCCTTCCCGAAGCGATGGAAAAGTGGTCGTTAGAGTTATTCGAACGGGTTTTACCTCGACACCTAGAAATTATTTTTAAAATCAATCAGCAGTTTATGGATGAAGTTCAGGAACGTTATCCGGGTGACTTGGACAAAATGAATAGGATGTCTCTCATAGAAGAAAATCATACAAAATATGTTCGGATGGCTAACCTGTCAATCATTGGAAGTCATTCCACCAATGGTGTTGCAAAACTGCATTCAAAAATACTACGAGAAAAAGTATTTTCCGATTTTCATGAAATGTTTCCCAAACGGTTTAATAATAAAACCAATGGAGTGACCCCTCGCCGCTGGCTAAAAGCCTGCAATCCGCTACTATCTGAACTAATAACCGAATACATTGGGGATTCCTGGATTCGAGATTTATCAGAAATTCAAAACCTTCAGGATCACATCAATAATCCTCAGTTGATCGAGCGATGGAAAGAAATAAAAACGAAAAATAAAAAAAAGTTGGCAAAATATATTCAAGATTCACAGGATTTAAAAATTAATCCGTACTCATTATTTGAGACTCAGATCAAACGAATCCATGAATATAAAAGACAGGTGTTGAGCGTTCTGCATGTGATAGCGCTT
>DUAA01000140.1 GCA_012961055.1 Nitrospinaceae bacterium | reverse complement strand
GGCCACCAGGAAATTCCAAGAGTTCACCCGACATGGCATTTCCCAGACCGTAAATACGCGCAATTCCATCCCCTACCGAAATCACCCGACCGGTTTCCTTGAGCTCGATTCCCTCTTCAAAGCCTTCAATCTGCTTTTGAATCAAGGAACTGATTTCATCGGCTCTTAAATTCACTTAGACTACCTCCTCTTTTTCTATTGTTCGTTTCAACATTTTCAGGCGGTTCCGAATAGTGTCATCCGCCACCTGGTCTCCGATACGTAGCATGATACCGCCAATCAACGACTCATCTACCTCGGTGTCGATCAAAATGGTTTTTCCTATAATTTTATTCAACGCGACTTTTAAGCGGTCAACATTCTCATCAGTCAACGGATAAGCAGCAATAACTTGGACCCGCTCCCGACTCAACCTTCGATCCACTGCTTTTTCAAAGTATTCGACAATTTTTTCCAAATACAGTATCTTGCCCCGCTCATTAAGCATAACAAGCATCATAGACACTTTGTCTTCTACCTGAAGCTGTCTGCATATCTCCTGAACCACATTCTTTTTCTTTTCCGTAGCAATGGAGGGGTGCCCAAAAAAACTTGGTAACTGTTTTTCAGCATTCATCACACCTTGAAAAGACTTTAAATTCCCCAGAGCCTTTTCCAGCACATCCCCGTCCGTAATACTCCCGGACAGCGCTTCGGCATATCTTTTTCCTATCTGATTTTCCAGCATCGTTCAGCCTTAAATTTTTGGCATCAATTATTCTGACGTTTTTCCAATTCCACAATCACCTGCTCAATGGACTCATCCACAAGTCTTTTTTTATCATCATCACCCAGTGCCTTTTTCAGAAACTTTTCTGTAGAGGCAATGGTCAAAGCAGCAGCATAACCACGGATTTCCTGGAGTAACTTGTCACGCGAGCCTTGAATCTCCTGCTCTGCATCTTTCTGAACCTGGCGGACTTTTGCCTCAGTTTCCTGCAGGCTTTTCTCCTGAAACTTTTTAGCCTCATCACTGGCCAACTGCACTATCGTCTCGGCCTTGCCATGTGCGGCTTTCAGTGTTTCCTCCAGTTCTTTTTTGATCGTTTGCGCATCTTCTTTCAGCTTCTCAGAATCTTCAATATCACCCCGAATCTTTTTTTCTCGCATTTCCAAAGCCTCCAAGATTGGAGGAAAAGCAAATTTCTTCAGAAAGAAGAAGAGAATAGCGAAAGACACCAAAGACCAGAATATGAGGGTCTGAAACACTTCGATTTGTTCAAATTGTGGCATCGTAGTTTTTGATTTAAATTAGGTTATTAACAATAATTTTTTCTGCTTACAATAATCAAAGAGAAAATTATTAAACTTTCCCCATTATAATGAAAGCAACAACTAATCCGTAAAGAGCAATTGCCTCGACTAACGCAAAACCAATCCAACAATATTTCGCTACTTTTGCTTCAGCGTTAGGCTGGCGTCCAACGGTTTCAATAGTCTGCGCAAAGATATAACCAATCCCTACCGCAGCGCCGCCAAACCCTACCGCACATAAACCCATCCCAATTAATGCTGCTGCACCTAATTCCATGCCCTTATCTCCCTTAAAAAATATAAGCTAGTTAGTGAAGATGGATCGCATCTCCAATGTAAACACAAGTTAGAATCGTGAAAATATACGCCTGAATAAAAGCAATCGCTATTTCCAACCCATTTATAACAATGGTAAACCCAAATGGCAGCCAACCCACCATCAAAGATGCTGACATAGCCAGGCCGAACAAAACATAAAGAATAGTGTGGCCCGCTGTCATGTTGGCAAACAACCGCACCGCAAGTGAAATCGGACGCGCAACCATACTTATGATCTCAATCGGAATCATAAGAGGGATCAGTATTTTGGGGATTCCAGGTGGAACCAAAATTCCAAGAAAACGCAGACCGTGTTTAGAAAAACCGATCACTAAAGTCATTATAAAAATTCCGATGGCAAAAGCCCCAGTCACTACCAGCTGACTGGTGATTGTATAAGAACCTGGGATCAAACCAATTAAGTTGCAGGCCAAAATAAATAAAAACAAGCTACCAATAAAGGGAACATATTTCCTTCCCTCTTCCTTCCCAATGAACTCGTAAACCAAGGCCTGAACAAACTCCACTACAATCTCCAGAACACTTTGCAGCTTGCCGGGAACAGGGGACAATCCTCGTCTGACAGACAATAAGAACATACAACTTACCACGGCTAAGCCTACCCACATTGCAACAATGGCATTGTTTATTGAAAGGTCCAACCCACCAATGTGGATTGGAATTATCGTATGGACTTCAAAGTGCTGTATAGGGTTTTCCATAATTACTAATTATTCCAAATCGTTATTTTTATCATTATCATCAATAGTCATGCTCATCGCAACGCGGTACACGTTTAAGCAACCTGCGGTAACACCGAACGTAACACAAATGACAAGGCCCCAAGGTTTAGTACCTAATAGCTCATCCAATGCATACCCAATCAGACCGCCTATTATCGTGGCCACCGTCAGTTCAGTTCCCAACCTGAACGCAATATGCATACCTTGCCGGAAGCTACTGTTTTCACTCATTAGTTTGTCACTTGGGGGGGGTACCCAGAAAACCGCGTCAATAGTACCTTAAAGTTTCAATCTTGTCCAAAAAAAAAATTCCTAGCATGATCAGCGAAGATCCAACTTAATTATGAACAATGTTAATACTAAAAAACATTAAAAGCAGGGACAGTGCTCAACTTTTCATAACATATACCGACAAGAGGCTCGAGATAACCTTCTCCCTACATTAAAACTTAATAAGTTTAAGGATTTTGATTCTCAGTAAGGAAGGGATCCAAATTCCTGCTCATATTCATCCAAAGGAACCATATCAATAGCATCCCAAGGACAACCTTCTAAAAAAGTATCCATTGGACCTTTAGATATGCACTTCTTACAACCAATGCACAACAAAGGATCTACCAGAATACGGACAAAAGCCGGAGCATCAGGGTTAACCACTTCAACCATACAAAGGTCAACCGGGCATTCCGTTACACAAATGGGAGAACCGGCGCAACCTGTACAGGCATCGTTGATGATAGCCAAAATTTTTGGCTTTCGTTTTCTTTGCACAGCGCGCTTGGCTTTTTCCTTGGTGGCCATGAATTAACCTTATTAACAATCTATTGAATGAGGTACTGCCCAACAATTGTAACAAAATCGACAGGGAGTATAACCCAATTTCATCCTTCATTTCAATATTGCAAGGATAAATAGTGAAATAAAATTCAACATGACCTCGATACCCCTACCTATTCTGATCTCAGATCATTCGAACTCACCAACTAAACCGTTGGTATGAATACCCTTTTTAATTTACACCCGTGACCCCCTGTATTAAAATAAGAGTTAATGGGATTCAGGGTAGGTTCAATTCTTCTAACGGGCTGTGCTACTCTATATGCAGTTAACCCCACAGAAACCCGAATCAATTAAACTAAAGTTTCTTCCCTGTTTCTTCCATCTGGAAGAGTAAAGCAGAGGATTTAAATGTATTAAAAATGTCATTCAAATCAGTTCTGGGCCAATCACAGCCTAAAAAAATACTGAACAACGCTCTCCAAAATAGCAGCGTCGCACACGCATATCTGTTTTATGGCCAAGAGGGTGTCGGAAAAAAGAAGCTAGCTATTGCCTTAGCTAAAGCTCTTAATTGCAAGAATACAGGTTCTGACGGTGCCTGCGATGAATGCGAATCCTGCCTTAAGATTGAGCGCCGGACACATCCCGATTTTTTCTATCTAGAACCCGTTAAAAATTCTCCCACTTCACGGGAAGCAGTCATTAAAATAGAAGAAATTCGTGAACTACAAAAGAAACTTGCCTATCTGCCCTATGAGGGAAAAACTAAGGTTGTGGTGATTGATTCTGCTGAACTTATGAACCTGCAGGCGGCAAATTCTTTTTTAAAAACGTTGGAAGAACCCCCATCCGCCACAGTTCTGATACTGGTTTCATCCAATCCGCAGAGATTACTACCCACTCTTCTATCCAGGTGTCAGAGGATACAATTTCATCGCCTCTCTCTCTCAGACACCCGAACTATTATTCAATCCAACCTTCTAGCGTTGGGAGAGACGATGACGGAGTCAGAACTCGAGTTCCACACCCAACGTTCACAAGGAAGCGTAAATCAGGCACGGGCTGAAAACTTTGCCGAAATGGAAGGAATAAGAGAACAACTGCTGGAAGTCCTGGAAA
>DUAA01000139.1 GCA_012961055.1 Nitrospinaceae bacterium | reverse complement strand
GATTTTCTTTTTTAGTCCCAAACCCGTGTCGAAGGAGTTGATGAATGTACTCAGCAAGATCCTCCGCCACGCGATCGCTTAGACCCTGTAAATACAAAGCAGACTCACTATCATTTTGTGTTTTGAATTCTTCGATGCCAGACTCCACACCTATCCCAGCAGTAGTGATTTGCAAACCAATCGCATCCCACTGCCCGGAATCAACTGTATGGAAATACTGACCCACGGAAAAAATATCTTTTCTTCCTTTTCCTATACAGACATCAAAACGTACTCGCGCAATTTCCTTTTCCCGGTTCTCAGAATCGTAAATTATGACTTCATCGCCATCCGATTGGGCGGGGAAAAGGCCAAAACGTGCTTTAGGAACCACCCATCCATTTTGTTCTGCCTTTTCAACCCATTCTTTTTCCAGCTCGTTCAACTGGTCAACGGTAATTCCTTTTTGCAGCCATGAAGATTTTTTTCCAAACTTCCAGTTTAATGAGTATAGGCTTTTCTGGTCCAACTTCAGTTTATGCAATTTGAATTCAACCTTGTGGATTCCATATCCATCCGCCGACACTTCATGATGACGAAAGTTCACCTTTCTTCTTGGCAACGTTGCTAGAAGTTTATCCTTTTCTTTCTGAATTCCTTTGGCTCGCTGGTATTCTCGTAACAATTTTTCCTTATTTTCTTTCAGCAAAATCGGTCGTTGTTTTTTATCCATGAGTAGCCCCATGGTATTGACACCATCCATACCGCTATCACAATAAAAAACATTATCCAGAATCGCTTCCATATTGTCGCCACCATGCATGGCCACATAACCAGCGTGACGCGCATTCACAGGTGCTCCGCCCAACAGAACAGGTATTGAGAATTTTTGGTCCAGCAACATTTTAGAAACAGTAATCATATGGTTTGAGGTTTGCACCAGTAACGCACTCATTCCTATCGCATCGGCATTCTCAGTGCGGGCTGTTTCAATAAATTGATCCAAAGGAACCTGAACACCCAAATCGATCACGCGGTAACCATAATTTTCAAGCAAGGTCTTGGCAAGGTCCTTGCCGATGCTGTGCACATCCTGATAAACAGTACCTATTACCACAACACCCTTGTAGTCAATTGCCGCTCCGGGCTCGATACCACTTTGAAAGCGCATGAAGCTTTCCAAAAATATCATGACGTGGCGCATAACATCGGCACTTTTCAACAAATGCGGCAGGCTCACTTCACCGCGACCAAACGCATCCCCTAACTCGCGCATGGATATCATGAGATGACCGCTGATAAAACTCAGCGGCTCGTGAGTGTCAATGGCTTTAGCAACATCGACCACTATTTTGTCTTTATATGGGAACTCTCCGCCCTCTTTGCTTATGACCCCATCTTCCTTTTGCTTGAATCCGTCTTTGATCCGCTGACAAATACTTTCTTCCAGAGAAAGGTCGTCATAATCGATTTTTTTAACCGCAACACCGGTTTTTTTCGTCTGCGCAATCACCTCCAGCTCTTCAAACGCATCCATGTCGCGATCAAGAATAACTTTCCGCGCTAAATCCACATCGCTTTCTGTCAGGCTTTCGAGCGGAACGTAGTGATTAGGATTCAAAATGGCACAGTCGAGTCCGACCTTTCGCGCCTCATCCAGAAAAACGCTGGTCAACACCTTTCGCATATAAGGTTTTGAAGCCAAGCCATTGGTCAAATTGCCGACCCCAATGCTGGTTTTCAATTCAGGGTGAATGGCTTTGATTCGTGGCAGGCATTTTAATGTCTCGGCGCAAAAGTTGAGACCCTCCACGGATTCCGAACCAATGGGGTAAGCGTTGACATCAATCAAAAGCTGGTCAGGAGTTACATTATGCTTATCTTTCGCTTGCCGGACTATTTCTACAGCCAGCTCATATTTTTCATCGGCCGTCTGACCCGGTCCTTTCGGCCCATTCACCAGCGCCACATAAACGGGATGATGCTGTTTCGTTTGCGACAACACTGCATCCAGTTTATTCACTCCCGCCGAATATTCCTCAAGGCTGATGGAATTAATAATAGGCCTTCCCGGATAAGACTCGATAGCTATTTGCAATGCTTCGACGGAAAATGAATCGATGCACATGACCCCTTTGAAATCACTGGTCAATTCGTAAATGGTTTGTGGTAAAGCTTTTTCTGTCTCAACAATATTGCTATCCATGCAGACATCAATGATTTCGATACCCAGGTCTTTGACCTGTTCCTCAACAACTTCCTCCAAAACCCCCATCTGGATTCCATCATCGCGTTCCACCGCCTCTCGCACTTTTTTACTGCCACGAACATTCAACCTTTCGCCGATGCGAACCAAGCCATCACCACTGTTGATCTCTACCGCCACTTGCGGTCCGGATACCAAAACCCGTTTTTCCAGTTTTTTTCTATTGAGAACCATCCCCTTCAACCGATTAGACAAAGCACGAATATGTTCTGGAGTCGTGCCGCAACAGCCACCCACAATTGATACACCGGATTCTTTAACAAAATGCTCTACATAGTCTGCCATCGCTTCCGGTTCAAGCTTGTAACAGGTTTTTCCATCTTCAGAGATCGGTTGACCGGCATTGGGCACAATGGAAATAGGCAAACTGCAAATGCGACGCAATTTTTCCACCGTCTTCTCCATCAGCTCGGGACCGGTATTGCAATTGATGCCAAACGCTGAAATACCCATTCCCTCTACTGCGACAAGTGCCGCATGGATATCGGTGTTGAATATCTGCATTTTGGAAAATCCATCAACAGTGACCTGGGCAATAATAGGAAGTTTTTTACCGGCTTCTTCAAAAGCTTTGTTGGCACCGATCAGCGATGCTTTCAATTCCAGAATATCTTGCTGGGTTTCGAATAAAAGAACATCGGCACCGCCTTCAATCAATCCCTTCACCTGCTCGAAATTATTGTCAACGATTTGGTCCCAGGTAGCCTTGTTGAGATCGGCTTCGGTTTTTGAAAGGACATAGTTGGAAGGACCGATGGACCCGGCAACAAACAAAGGACGGCCGTCATAGTCCGAGTCATTTTTATAAGTCTCGATTGCCTTTCTGGCAATCCGGCAACCCTCTACATTCAAATGGTGAGTGATTTCCGAATAATCAGATTTTTTTAGATCGAGTGATTGCGGCACCGCCTTAATATCTGCCAGATCAATTTGGGTGAAATCGAATTCTTTTAACCGTAAAGGCGAGGCACCGAATGTATCGGTCTCAATCAAGTTGGCACCCGCCCGCAGATATTTCAGGTGAATTTCTTCCAGGTCATCGGGACGGGAAAATATCAAGAGATCGGTTAGCATTTTAAACGCTGGGCCGCCAAAGGCTGCATCATCCAGTTCCAAATTCTGGACCATGGTTCCCATAGCTCCATCCAGAATAAGAACCTGTTTTCCTAACACATCTTCAAATTTCAAAGCTATTTTTCCTTCAGTTTATAGATTATTGCTCCACATCAAAACTGACGGGGAAAATTCAACGGGATGATACTATAATCCCGTTCCATTTCCCCAATCAAATCATTGACGATAACACAGCAACCCTATCAAAATTTTATTATGTGGATGCCAGGCGTGTTGATACTCGAAAGAAAGCAGATTAAGTCACCAATTCTTTCGGCTCGTTGGATTTAACGCCAAAAACCCTCTCCATTAATAGAGGGCGATCTTTTGCGCATCGAAAACCCACATCCTTCTTTCGGGCTAGCGGATTGAGATGCTCGCGATAAGAAGCGCGGGCTTTCAGGGAGACCACCTTTAAAAAATCCTTTTTGCTGAAATGCCCCACCCCCATATAAGACAAGCCCCGAACGACTATCTCTTTCTTTTCATAGGCCGGATTTTTAAACAAATTTCCGGTATAGGGCTGGTAATATTCCCAAACCCATTCCCAGACGTTACCTACCATATCGTGGACCTTATAAGTACTAGCACTTTTAGGAAAACTGCCCACCGGTTTCAAACCTTGACCTTGCTTGCTTCTTGGAGAAAGGCTAAGGTTGGCCACTCCGGGAATGAAATCATCCCCCCAAGGATAGATGAATCCCGCCCGACCTCTTGCCGCTTTTTCCCACTCTAATTCATTGGGCAATCGTTTACCGGCCCATTTTGCATAATCGCTGGCATCAAAATAATTCACTTCGGTCACCGGCAGTTGGTCTTGTCCCTCCGGAAATTTTTGACCTTTCCAGTATCGCGGCGGTTTACAGTCGGTGGCTTGGCAAAAAACATAATATTGTAAATTCGTGACCTC
>DUAA01000138.1:1532-4369 GCA_012961055.1 Nitrospinaceae bacterium | reverse complement strand
AAAAAATGGAAGGCTTATTCGCGCGAGGAGTTTATTCAAGTAATGGAAAGAGGAGGCTTTGAGGTTATTCACCTAGAGGAGATTTATGCCGGAAGCGCATTTTTAGGGATAGGCCGGTTGAAGCATAGCACCTAATAGGCGAACATGCGGCTAAGTGGTCTCGGATACCGAGATTCGGGCTCCGTTGTTGCGATAACTATGATATACGGCTTCAGTAAAACGCATGTATTCTACTCCTGTTGAAAACGAGGTATGAGTGAAGGGCGTTTTATTCCTGATGGTGTTGATAAATTCTTCTTCAACTTTCCAGGACCCTCGCAGGTTTGAGGGAATGGAGACTTCTTCTAAATGAGTTTGGTCGCGTCGACCAAAATATAGTTTTCCTTCTGGTACAAAGTCTAGCGCCAGGGTCCCTTTTTCGCCGAAAATTGTGATCCTGGGTTTGCCGGCGTGAGATCCTACTTCGCTAATTAGAATAGTCCCTGAGATTTCTTCCTGGAGGCCAATCTGAACTGAGAGGTAATCGGGGATTTCTATTTTCACTGTTTCTCCTGAATCGGGATCAATGGTCGAATCATTAAAAATTTTGGCCTCCGCTTTGATCCATTTGGCAGGGGGTAACCAGCGAAGTAAGGATTCATAAATAATCCCAAGAGTCATGATATTCATACCGCTATACATTTTGTTTCTACGCCAATGTATAGTTTTTTGATGAATATTGAGAGGTGCTGATTGGTAGTCCACATGAAAATATAAAACTTTTCCCAAGTCGCCACGATTAATTATCTTGGATATAATTTTGTCTGCATGCAAGGAAAAGGGAGCAGGAACCAGTTGTGCTACAAGGTCAGGGTACCTTCGAGAAATATCTAGCATTTTTTTCGCCTCAGACTGATTCATAGCCATGCGTGCTTCACATAAAACATGTTTTCCGGATTCGAGTGCCAAACAGGTAGCGGGGCAATGAAGGTAAGGCCAGGTTCCGATGACAATGGCGTCGAGATCAGGAGATGTTGCCACTTCTTCCCAAGATTTACGGACAGTCGGAATATTAAACGTTTTTGCAGAAATATTTGCCGATTGGAGAGTTCGATTAGCGACTTCCATGATTTCGATATCAGGAAGGGCTAGTAACTTAGGCAAATGAATTTTTCGGGTATTTTGCCCGGCACCAATAATTCCAATTCTTATTTTAAGATTCTGCAAGCTGCTGATCCCTAATATTTTAGGATGACCTTATTGATATGCTTGATAAATAATGAGTTTGCCTTATTTTTTCGAATTTGTTAGTGCGAGGCTGCATTGTAATGACAGAATTGCACTATTTAGATAGATGATAGACCCGAGTTTTAATATAAATTTTTACATTAATAATTTGATTGTTGTAGATCTTGTGACTACCCGATTGATCCTACGCTGAACAAAAAGCAAAAATTGAGTGGAATTCCATTTTTATTGATTACAGTAAAAAAGAGGCGCAACAAACTTGCCGAGGCTGTTCAAGATAGTATCAAAGATAATCTGGTAAAACCGGTTCAGCCAGAAATGTTTAATAGGAAAGCTAGAGAAGTAGTTTTTGGGAATGTGGCCTGAAATTCAAGCCAACATCCCCCAATTTTATCCTCTCCAGTATCATCCCTTTTATAAGCCTACAGACTTTTTAATCGCTTTAGCTTTATCTGTTTTCTCCCAAGTGAACGAACTTTCTTTTCGGCCAAAATGACCATAAGTTGCGGTCGCAAGGTAGCGTGGCTTTAATAGATCCAATGTTTTAATAATGCCAGCGGGTTTGAGGTTGAAATGAGATCGGACCAAGTCTTCGAGAATCTCTGGATCTACATTATGAGTTCCAAATGTTTCCACACAAACTGACACTGGGTCGGCAACGCCAATAGCGTATGCGAGTTGCACTTCGCACCGACGAGCCACTTTGGCAGCAACCAGATTTTTAGCGATGTACCGGGCCATATAGGCAGCCGATCGATCTACTTTGGACGGATCTTTACCTGAAAATGCCCCTCCCCCATGCCGAGAAAAACCGCCATAGGTATCCACAATAATTTTCCTGCCCGTTAAACCGCAATCCCCATGCGGTCCACCAATCACAAAGCGTCCGGTTGGGTTGATATGAATTTTCATCTTTTTATGTTGCAACTTTTTCGGGATAACTTTTTGGATTACAAGTTTTATGATATCCGCTCTGATTTTTTTTATGGAGACATTAGGTGCATGTTGAGTAGATATTACAACGGTCTCCACGCATACAGGTTTGTTGTTTTCATACCGTATTGAAACTTGGGATTTGCTATCGGGTCTCAGATAAGGGAGAGTTCCATTTTTTCTTACCTGAGCAAGCTTTCGCACCAGTTTATGTGCATACATGATAGGTGCGGGCATTAATTCAGGTGTTTCATCACTGGCGTACCCGAACATCATTCCCTGATCGCCGGCACCTTGCTCGTGTTTGTCACCGTCAACCCCTTGAGCTATATCTCTGGATTGTTCATCCAAAGCAACCATTACTCCGCAGGTTTCAAAATCAAATCCCATGTCGGAGTGGGAGAACCCAATGTTTTTTATTGTATTCCTAACAATTTTAGGAATTTCTACATAACATTTTGTTGAAATTTCTCCGGCAATCACAGCAAATCCAGTAGTAATCATTGTTTCGCATGCTACTCTTGCTTTTGGGTCCTGCTTCAGGATTGCATCCAAAATAGCATCGGAAATCTGGTCCGCTATTTTGTCGGGGTGTCCTTCAGATACAGATTCTGAGGTGAATAGATAGTTTCCTAAGTTCATTAAATGATTCCTTTGCTCTCAAAGTTTAAAATAAA
>DUAA01000138.1:0-1498 GCA_012961055.1 Nitrospinaceae bacterium | reverse complement strand
GAGTTCAGCTTCTGCTCAAAACTTAGATCCCGATCAAAGTCTTCCGGGAACCGGGTCCTCATTTCATCTGATATATAGGAAGTGATTTCATCTGATGAACGCATATTTAAAACATTTTCTGCCAGCTTGCGGGCTTCCTCAAGACGGATGGTACGAATAATCTTTTTTACTTTTGGGATAGAATGGGGTTCCATGCTTAAGGTGTCCAATTTTCCCAAACCCAATAAAAGCATGGTTGCCATCGGGTCGCCACCCATTTCACCACAAATGGAAACCTTCTTACCAGCATTTTCCGCAGCTTTCATAATTGTTTTTAAAGTTCTTGGTATTGATGGGTGAAAGGGTTGGTACAGATGGGCGACGTTTTCATTTGTTCGATCCACAGCCAAAAGATACTGAATTAAGTCGTTGGTGCCAATACTGATGAAGTCCACCACCTTGAGGATATGATCGATGCAAGTAGCGGATGCCGGAGTTTCTATCATGGATCCAACCTCGATTTCCTCGTTGAATGGAATCTGATCTTTTCTCAATGCGATTTTTGCATCTTCCAGTATTTTATTCGCCTGAATAATTTCTGTTGCTGAAGAAACCATTGGATAGAGAATTTTCACATCTCCATATAAACTTGCTCTCAAGATTCCTCTCAATTGGTCTGCTAACAGTTGGGGATTGGCCAGAGAAAAGCGAATGCCTCTAAGGCCAAGGGCCGGATTATCTTCATCAATACTCAATCCATCGCCGAAATGTTTATCCATCCCTATATCTAAAGTACGAATTACAACCGGTCTGGAGCCCATTTCCTGGGCGACAATTTTAAAAGTTTCATAGAGGTCTCTCTCGCGGGGCAGGGAAGATTTTGCCATATATAAAAATTCTGTGCGGTAAAGACCAACTCCTTCCACGCCAAATTTGTATAGGGATTTAACTTCATGATTGGATTCAATATTGGCTAAAAGTTTAATCTGGTGACCATCAAGCGTTTCTGCAGGTTGATGGACATTGTCCAATAATCTTTCTTCGTATTTGCGGTAGTTTTCCTGTTTTCTCTTGTAGTTTTGTAAAGTTTCGTTGGATGGATTAATGATGACTTCCCCATCAATACCATCAACAATTATTTGATCTCCAGAATTAATTTGTGAGACAATTCCCTTAACTCCTGTTATGGCTGGTATCCCTAGAGTGGCAGCAAATATACCAACATGAGATGTTTTTCCTCCCACCTCCGTGATCAGGCCTTTTACAAAGTTTTTAGGTATAGAAATTGTATCTGAGGGGTTCAGGGAGTGAGTGGCAATAATTACGGGTTCCTCGATATCAGAAAGAGATTCTTGAGAATGACCAATCAGGTTTTTAAGGATTGTTTGGACAAGTAGGTCGAGGTCGTCTTTTTTCCCCTTTAAGTAGTCATCGTTGATATTGTCGAAAAGTTTTAGGAAATTATCTAAAGTTTTTGTGAGAGCCCACTCTGCATTGGTTTTATATTTTTTAATGTTAT
>DUAA01000137.1 GCA_012961055.1 Nitrospinaceae bacterium | reverse complement strand
CCGATGGTCTATATTGAGTTGGTAGACAGAGATGGCGAGGAAAAGGCTTCTGCAAAAGAAAAAACGACACTCAAAAAAGAAACAAAAGGTGCCAAGGTGAAAGTGACTGAAAAGAAAAAATCAGAACCAAAATCAAAGGAATCGGTACCTAAAAAGACCAAAGTACCTGCCGATAAAAAGGAATCTAATTCCAAAGAGGCTCCTAAGAAAGATCAAGAAAAGAAATAAGCCTCCCATTTGTGGAGGTTTACTCCCCCTGTTATAGACAGTTGGGGGGCACTCCTGTCGGTTTCTGTGTGAACCTGAAGTTAGTTGTTTCCTTGATATAAATCAAAAGATCATCATAACTCTTGAAATGTTCGGTGAAGCCGTAATCGTCCCCGGTGTACTCGCACGACTCCGTGCTGTGCTCGCGGCACATATATGGCCGGTGTTCATAGATGGCGCATTTGTTGTCCGGCATTAAAAAATTGCACCGGTTATGGATCATGATGTACCAGGCTTTTCGATAGATATAAAGCGAAATGTTTTCATGCGCGATCTTCCACAATAAACTTTCATAGTCCCGCCGGTCTTCAGGCTCATCAATTCCAAAAGCGAAATAATTGCAACAGTATGCCGGAAGACATTTTTCGCATTGGCTAGTATCGTCTCGTTTACTGTTTGTCTTTGCCATCAATGGTTCCTTGCTAGGTTAAGAATGAATTACGGGGAAGAGTAAATCTGGTTTTCACGATGCTTTAATAAACACCTATTTTGCCTTCCTGACTTTTCATAGTCAACTAGAAGTCCACCACTAGTCGTGAATTCATCTTTCAATTGTTTTGTATGATGAAAGTAAAGTTGGTTTACCAGGACCCTTGCCTAGTTGTTACATGGCTTACGGGTTCCGCATCCCGTGTTAGAGAGTCCTTATAGTCGTCCTACCCATAATGCAGTGACCGAATTGTCTTCGCGCTCGACCCGACCGCGAATGATATATGGTCCGCGATCATGAAGCAGATGGCCGAACTGCTTGTACACACGAGGAAACAGCGTGACCTCAAATGTTGCGGTGGTATCCTCTAGAGTCATGAACTTCATCAGTTCGTTTTTCCCGGTGCGTGTGCGTTTATAAGCGGTTGACCAACCAATCAGTGTTACGAGTTTTCCTGAAAATTCTTTAAGCTGATTTCCGTATATCGTGTTTCGTGCAAGTTTGTTGTTGTGAAATGAGTAGAGACGGAGTGGATGATCCGATACTGTAATGTCCAGGCATTCTAATTCTGCAAGTAGTTTTTCATGCAAAGTGTATTCGGGTAGTTGGGGAATTGGTGGACTGGATTGTGAAAAAAGACTCGGTTTGTTACGCGGTCTTTGGTGATGCAGTTTCAACTGCCACAATAACTCGGTACTATTTGTTTTGAATACATCAAATGCCCCGCACCGGATCAACGATCCGGTTTCTACTATAGAAACCTTTGTACGTGTCAGAAAATCAGTCAACGATGTGTAGGGGCGGTTTTTTAGAATCTCACAAATAGATTTTTGGCTGAGTCCTTTCACTTGTGATAAACCAACTCGAATTGTTTTACGTTCTGCAGTGAACCTATCGTAGCTAAGGTGAATATCAGGAGGAAGAATTTGGATTCCCATTCTTCTGGCTTCTTCGGTGTAGGCACAGGCATCGTAGAATCCGCCTCTATTGGATAGCACAGCTGCCATGAACTCGGCAGGATAATGAGCTTTGAGGTAAGCAGTCCGATAGGAAAGAATGGCGAATGAAGCGCTATGGGCTTTGCAAAATGCGTAACCAGCAAAACTTTCGATTTGCCGCCAGATCTCTTCGGCAGATGATTTTATCACGCCGTTTTGAATTGCACCGGATACAAAGCGGTCCCGATGTGTATTGATATCCTGCGAATCTCTTTTTTTGCTCATACATTTTCTCAAGCTATCGGCTTCACCGAGACTCATGCCGGCGATCTTGTGCGCGACTTTGATCACATCTTCCTGATAAATCATGATGCCGTAAGTGTCTTCCAAAATTTCCTTCATTAGAGAATTTCCCCATTCTCCAGAGTAAGGGCGACTGGTAGTGGCTTGTTTAAGCCGAGATCGCTTTTGTCCGCAATATGGGGCTACTACTAATTCTCTGAGGTGGCTCGCCGCCTGGTGGCGTTCAATGAAGGCCTTCATCATGCCGCTTTCTGATACGCCGGGGCGGATGATGGAACTGGCGGCGGTCAGCATTTCGAAACTGTTGACCTGGAGTTTTCTAAGGAGGTTACGCATGCCCGGTGATTCAATATAAAAACAACCTATGGTTTTCCCTTCTCGAATGAGTTTTTGAGTTTTTGCGTCGAGAACGGGATTGACCACTCGCCGTGGTGGGGGCAGTTGGCAATGACTTGTTGAGCCGAAAACATGTTTGTCCTCACGATGAAGATATTGCTTGTTGGTCTCGAGGTCTGCCCCGCTGAAGTCAATCTGCTCGCCGTGACGGGATTTGATATCGTGGAGAGTGTCGGCGAGTACGGCCAGCCCTTTTTGTGCCAGCAGGTCAATTTTGAACAGTCCCATATCTTCCACTGGGTACATGTCGTATTGGGTGACCACAAATCCTTTAGGTGTGCGTTGCAGAGGGATGCGGTTGGTAATCGGGAACGGAGAGACCACGATACCGCCGCAATGAATCGAGATGTGGCGTGGAAATCCGTCGATCTGTTTAGCAAGTGAGATCATGGAACAATAGGCCTCGTCTTCTAAAGGCAGATCAAGGCATTCCGGGATCTTGTGTCGTATTTCTTTCAGCTTGAAAAGACAGGTCGAATGGGGCAGTTGCAAGGTGAGTGCGTCAATTTCTGCAGTTGGAATGCCGAGAGCCTTGCCGACCTCGCGCAAGGCAGAGCGACCTCGAAAGTGGACATGTGCTGAAATCAAAGCGACATTGTCAGGGCCGTATTTTTTAAATATATAGTCCAGCATTTCGTCGCGTCTATTCCAGGGAAAGTCAACGTCAATATCGGGGTAGTCGGTGCGTTCTGGATTGAGAAATCGCTCAAAATAGAGATTATGCGCGATGGGGTCGATTTCGGTGATGTTCAGCGCCCGACATACCAGACTGTTGGCGGAAGACCCCCGGCCAACGGTGGGAATGTTACGTGCTCTTGCTTCTCGCACGATGTCCCAGACAATTAGGAAGTAAGAGGAAAAGTTCAGACCATCAATCACCTTTAGTTCGTGAAGCAGTTGCCGAATGGCCTCTTTGAGGCGATTGCCATGGTAGAGCTTTTGTAGTCCTTCCCAGGCTAGTTTTTTGAGATAGCCATGTTGATTTTTTGCGTCTACAGGTAGAGAAGGAAACAATGTTTCTCCGAGAGGAAGCTCTACGTTGCATTGTTCGGCGATCTTGAGGGTGTTGGAAATGGCGGATGGAATGTTCTGGAACAAGCGAACCATCTCTTCAGGACTTTTCATCCATGCATCACGAGGGGCCAATGTAGATGGGGGAACGGAATGGATCGTGGTGTTCGCCTTGATGGCTGCCAGTAGCCGGTGCACCTCCCAGTCTTCCGGGTGAATGAAGCGAATCGGGTTTGTTGCGACCACTGGGTAGCCTACTCGCGGTTGGCAATGGTTTGTCGAGCCAAGGATGCGTTTGCGATCTGCCCCGCTAGGCGTGGGAATCTCGAAATAAATATTCTCGTTTCCTCGTGAGGAAAGAAGAGGTTGTATGATTTTCTCGTCTGAGCAAAGGATGATGATATTATCACTGCATTGTTTCAGGCGCTCGGTTAGGGAGAAGTTGGGTTTCAGGTGTCGATCCGTGATCACCCGGCAGAGCTCTGCAAATCCTTGCAGGTTTTTGGCAAGGAGTATGGCCCGTTTTGTTCCCTGCACAATTTCTGTTCCAAAGATTGGTTTAATGCCTGCCTTGCGCGCTGATTGGAAAAAGGGGACAGCACCATAAAGTCCATTGGTGTCTGTGAGGGCTAGGGCGGAGTACCCTAGAGCTGAGGCGTGCTGAACCAGATCGTCAATCTTGTTTGCTCCCCCACCCACTACGTGGGAGGAAATAGAGCCATCATTCGCCGAATCTTGCAGGGCACTGGCTAGAAAGGAGTAATTACTATGACAATTTAAATGGATAAACATAATAGCGAATAAAAAGCGAAAATAAATAGCAATAAAAACAACCCGGGCAGGGGTTTTGTCTGGGTGTCCCATGTTACCGCGATTGGATTTGTCCCGTCAAGTCGGGTTTGCTTGTCTATTGTTTTAGCGGAATCTGGTGTTTATGGGGCAATTTTACACGAATAGAAATATTGCTCCTATAAAAAGGTTGACAAAATAGGAGGAACTAATTAGAGTGGAACAGTTCCGAGAGTTCCCAAAAAAATCCCTTTA
>DUAA01000136.1 GCA_012961055.1 Nitrospinaceae bacterium | reverse complement strand
AACACCCTCCACCTTTAACACCCAGGCGAAGCCCGATTTTAGGATTGTTTTCAGCCGTAACAAGTTTGATGACTTCTTCGCTGGCTTTATTCGTAATCTTTACAAAATCAATGTCAACTGCCATGAACGCTCCTTCGGAATTAATTCTTAAATTACTCTACTTCCTTCTATTAGGATAGTGTTTTATCACTTAAAGATTCTTGAATTATACTGGATTTATGTGTTTTTCGTCAAATTAACCCGGGATTTTTTATATTATTGAAAAACTTTGCCTAGGGATGTCAAAGTCCTATCAATTCCTGTATCAAGGTTTGATGTGGATATTACTTTTTAATCGTCCATTAAGGATAAAAGGAGTGGGGAGCCGGGTTCATCCGCTGCGTCGGCAGAAGATCTCTTTCTTTTAAGTTGGTTTGGTGGAAGAGCATTATTTTATAAGGGTTTGTGCCTTGTTTTTCTATCAGGCAATATAGTATTATATTCAAACATTAGGCTAAAACCTTAAATCTTTTTGGCTTAAATAGAATCAAATAGGACTAAGGTTAAATTAACACTTATTGGAGCAAGAAATTAGCATGATCAGTATTCCGGATTTGATTGGTTTGGTTCAAACGGCTGTTCCTGACGCAGAAGTGAATGCTTTGGATAAGACGGGGATGAAAGATCATTTCATCATTCACGTTACCTCAAAAGCTTTTGAAGGAGTGGGAATTATGGATCGGCATCGTATGGTCATGGAAGCTCTGGACCCGGCTATGAAGGATGGACGGATCCACGCGGCAGAAGTTAAAACCGCTACCCCTTAGAACTATTCCCGTTTCCTTTCAGTTTTTATAAATTATCACAAATATTGAAAAATTTAAAAAGGAGTGCACAATGTCTGATATGGAAGACCAAATTAAAGCAGAAATTTCGGCAAATAAAATCCTGATTTATGGGAAGGGTACCAAAGCGGCACCGCAGTGTGGATTCACGGCTGAGACGGTCCAGTTTTTCAATAAATATGGTTATCCCTTTGAGGTAGTTAATTGTCTTGAAGATATGGTAAAACGTGAAGCATTGAGCAAGATGACCAATTGGCCCACACTTCCCAAAGTTTTCATCGATGGCAAGTTTTACGGTGATACAGATATTCTTGATGAGATGGAAGCCAAGGGTGAAGTTGAGCCTCTGATCAAAGCTGCATTTGGTGATTAATAAGTCCCTCTTAATTAGAGTACCCGTTCCGGGAATGTGTGGTATCCCCACCCATAACTTTCATGCCCGGTACGGGTAAAAGCTTCGGAATGAGATACCACAAGGGGTTGGGGTGATTTCCATACACCAGTTCATAAAATGGCCCTGTTGTGACAGGGCCATTTTTCATTAATTAAATAAAAGGATACTTCTCATGCCTGATGAATTAGAGGTTGGTGACCGCGCGCCTGGTTTTGAGCTGCCCGCAGTCTATGGTTATAAAGCAGGAGCTTCCAGTCCATCGGCTGAAGAAAAGGTGGTTGTCGGCCTTAAGGATTTTCAGGATAAAAAGTGGGTGATCCTGGCTTTTTACCGACTGGATAGCAGTCCAGAAGATACGCGCCTTATGGTCGGATTCAATGAATGGAACCGAAAGTTTAAAACGCGTGAGGTGGAAGTGTTGGGGTGCAGTTGGAATGGTGTTAACTCGCATCAACAGTTCATTGAGGTGTTCCAGTTTGGTTGCACTTTTTTGGCAGATGAGCACAAAAAGGTCACTGAGCTTTATGGGGTGATCAAAGAAGAAGATGACTTGGGCCAGATGGTTAAATACATTGAACGCTCTACTTTTGTGATTGATAAAACAGGAATGATCCGGGCAATTTGGAGAAACATCGAAGACCTGCGGGGACACTCCGCAGAGGTCTGGGAATTCATCCAAAAAGAAAAACGCTAGCTCCTGGACGGAGGGCCAACGTGGCAGAGACTTATGGAGCTGTCACAAAACTCTTTGTTCGCCAGCAAACTTGTTGCTATTCCCCCCTGCGAGAGGGGGGGGACCTTCCGTGGCAGCAGGATAATAGTTCATTATGCCGAGACAACTCTTTGCTCACCAAATAAAGTTATTGCTCATTGGGCCTAGCGCCACGCTGGTTATGCTGGGTGGTTATGATAGTGTTTCTGATGGATTCTAAAACTTCCTCGTTTTCTTTTTTATTGGCGCGAGGTTCTACCAGGGGTGAGATGATGATCCGTACTGAACCTGGGGTTATGACTGCACTGCCTTTTTTAATGATGTCACCACTCCCTATAATAGTAATGGGTATCATAGGACATTTGGACCGACTTGCTATTAAATTACTGCCTTTTTTGAACGGGCCCACCTTCCCATCTTCGGATCGCGTGCCTTCGGGGAAAATGATTATCGAAGGACCCTCCTTCAATTTTTCCAGAGTTTTGTTGAAAGCTTCGTAAGCCTTTTTTCGATCTCCTCTTTCTACGGGGATGTAACCCGATGCGCTCATTGCCCATCCCATAAAGGGAATCCTGAATAGAGTTGATTTAGCGATCCATCTGATTTGAACGGGTAGATATCCCGATAGCGCAAAAATATCAAAGTATCCCTGGTGGTTGGAAACGAATATTTGTGGCTTTCCTGGAAGAATATTTTCCAAACCAATTATTTCAACTTTAACTCCGTTTAGTTTACAAAGAAGTCGGCACCAGAGGCTGGATACCCGGTGTGAGAGGTTGCCGCTTTGGTCGATAAACCCTGCACCAATGGCACAAATTCCCAGCACTATGGATAGAAAAGTAATGAGTATCCAAAACCTTCCTGTATGATAAATTGAATTGAGTTTTTTCAATTTAAACCCCACCTGATATCTGTTTGAAAACTATGATTAGAAGTCGGAATAGGTTGAGTGTTCGGTTTCAATTCTGCTTGGCTTTTATAATGCTGGTTTTAAGTGTTCCGGATTCTGCTGCCTGGGGGCCTCAGGGTCATCGTGTTATTGGTTTTATTGCTGATAGCCATTTGAGTCCGGAGGTGAAAAAAATAATCGCCGAAAAGTTTAACATAAACAGCCTGGCAGATGTGGCAACCTGGGCGGATAGGACCCGGAAAAAAAGAAAAGAAGAGGGTCCCTGGCATTATACCAATATTGCTGAAGGGCAGTGGACTTACAATATTGCTAGGGATTGTCCTGACAAAGCTTGTGTTACAGAGAAAATTCAGGAGTTTTCGGATATTTTGGTTGATCCTTCGATTTCTCTTTCTGAAAGGAAAGATGCGCTAAAATTTTTGGTACATTTTATTGGAGATGTGCATCAACCCTTGCATCTGGGAAATAAAAAGGACCGCGGCGGAGGAACCCTCCGATTTCGTTATAGAGGAAAAGAAGTCAGCTTACATTTTTTGTGGGATGGAGGTTTGATCGAGTGGGGTGGAGAAAGGTTGGTAAACTATGCCGTCCGCTTGAGTGGAAAAGTGTCAGGAGTGGAAGTTTTAAACTGGAGCCAATCAACCGTTTCTGATTGGGCCAATGAATCCAGAAGTCTGGCTTTAAAAGAGGCTTATAATGTGGGTAAGGAAGGCTTATCAAAAACTTATATAAAAAGAGGTCGGGAAATTATTAATCTTAGGCTAACGCGGGCAGGTGTTCGTCTTGCACACCGACTGAATACACTATTAACTGTTGCTCAATAGGATTGGAGGAAGACTTGTCAGAAAAAAGCCCGATTTATTTTAAACAGTTGTTGTCGGGGATCGATTTAGGAACCCAAGACCCCTCAGCACGTTCAATGGCCAATTTTTTATACTTGATAGGGGACCAGGAAACCCGTGAATGCGTAGTTGTCGATCCGGCTTGGGATATTGATGGAATACTAAAAGTTGTGGAAGAAGATGGTATGAAACTTGCGGGTGCCTTGGTGACTCATTATCATCCTGACCATGTGGGAGGTGAAATTTTTGGTATTGAAATTACGGGTCTGGCTGAATTGATGGAAAAGCATCCTGTTCCCGTTTATGTTAATAAGCATGAAGCGGAAGGGTTGAAGCAGGTCACGGGAATTTCCATGTCTGATATGAAGCAGGTAGATGGGGAGGATAAGCTTAAGGTAGGTTCTGTTGAGATCAGCTTTTTGCATACTCCTGGACATACACCGGGGTCCCAGTGTTTTCGGGTAGCTGATAGCCTAATTGCCGGCGATACTCTTTTTTTACAAGGCTGCGGGCGGGTGGATTTGCCTGGAGGAAATAGTGAAGAATTGTATCACACGCTCACTCGGCGGTTGTCAAAGATAGAAGATCATATTACTCTGTATCCAGGGCATAATTATGGGGGAAGTCCGTCTGGCAGGATGGGGGATGTTCGTCAGTCAAACTCCTTGCTTCAGGTTGGAAGCTTGGATAACTGGTTTGCCATGATGGGTAGGTAATACGACAAATAAAATATAGA
>DUAA01000135.1:2293-4472 GCA_012961055.1 Nitrospinaceae bacterium | reverse complement strand
AGATCCGAGGTAAATTCAACAGAAGCGGGAAATATCCCCTTCAAATCCTTTCCTTCACTTTCACCGGCCAACTGTTTCCACCATCCCGCCAAATACTGAAACGCGGGCTGGAAAGTAGCTAGAATTTCTGTAGTTTTTCCCTTTAGGTATAGTAACTGTCGAATTGTCGCATATTGGTAGGCATCGTTTTGGTCCAAAGAGGGCATTGAATATAATTTTTCAGCCTGTCGAGCTCCTGCGATTAACTCTTCAATATTTATCCCCGCTACAGCCATGGGGAAAAGTCCAACTGGGGTTAGTACAGAATACCGGCCTCCCACATCATCAGGAATCACAAAGGTCTTATAACCCTGTTCATCAGCAAGAGATTTGAGGGCCCCATGCCTTGAATCTGTAGTCACAACTATCCGATCGCGGGCTCCGGCTAATCCATATTTTTTTTCAAGTATATCCTTTAACAGGCGGAAGACAATAGCCGGCTCCGTTGTAGCGCCTGACTTTGAGATCACATTGAGACAAACATCCCGGCTCGATATAAGATCAAAAAGGTCAGCATGGTAATCCGAACTAATATTCTGACCGGCAAAATAGATTTCTGGTCCCCCGTCCCGGTCAATTTGATTTGAAAAGGAAGAGTTCAAATAAGAAATCCCAGCCCGGGCTCCTAAATAAGATCCACCGATACCCACGACGATAAAAGCCTCGCATAAATCGCGAATATTCTTTGCTGCAGATTCAATCTCAACAATAAAAGTATCCGAAAAATTGGAAGGCAGGTGCAACCAACCTAAATAGCCTGCGTCCTCCCTGTTGCCACCCTCTAATTGGTCGTGGCACAAATTGACTTGCGACTGAAAGTTGCTAATTTCTTGCTCAGAAATAAAGGGCCACAAGTTTTCGCAATCCAAAGACAAATTTGACATAAGGGGATTATTTTTTAGGTTTAATTTTTTTGGATTTGGATCCTTCTGATGAGAGAGTTTCATCAGCGTGGTTACAGCCTTTTGAAAGCAAATTTTCCAAAATCTTCGGGTTGATCCATGCACCATCAACTTACATAGTAAAACCCAGTCAAGCTGCTTCTCCCACCCTTTCCCGGTTCACTCTAAACATTATCTTGCCATTTTGAGTCACTCGACAGGAGTTCTCTAAAATGTTGAACAAAATTCTCTCAAATTACAATAGCCCTATTCCGTCAGACCATTTTCAGCGAGCCAGCGCTCCGCTTCCAGAGCTGAAGCACAACCGGTCCCTGCGGCGGTAACGGCTTGACGGTATTTATGGTCATGTACATCACCGGCGGCAAACACCCCTTCAATATTGGTTTCCTGGGTACCCAGTTTAATTTTTATATAACCCGCATCGTCCAGATCAAGTTGCCCGTTGAAGATGGACGTATTAGGAACATGGCCGATAGCATAAAAAATACCTGTAACATCCAACTCGCGCAATTCTTCTGTCTTGACGTTTTTCAACCTGGCTCCGGTCACATAGTCTGCCCCAATGGCATCCTCAAAAACCGTGTCCCAAATGATTTCCAGTTTTGGGTTCCTAAGTGCCCTTTCCTGCATGATCTTGGAAGCACGAAGTTCATTTCTTCGATGAACCAAGTATACTACGGAACCAAATTTTGCCAGGTATGTAGCCTCTTCCACTGCCGTATCCCCCCCGCCAATGACCATCAGCGGTTGGTTGCGAAACATGGGAAGTGCACCATCACAAACTGCGCAAGCGGACATTCCGTTATTCCACATCTTTTCTTCGTTAGGAACTCCCATGCGCTTTGCTGTCGCCCCAGTGGAAATAATCACCGAATGCGCTTTGATTTCACGATTTTCAGATTTTAATATGAAAGGCCTTTGGCTGAAATCAACGGTAGTCACATCTTCCTGAACCATTTCAGTGCCAAACCGTTCAGATTGTTCGCGAAACAACTGCATCAATTCCGGCCCCCCAATTCCTCCAGGAAACCCGGGGTAATTTTCGACTTCTGTAGTGGTTGTCAACTGTCCTCCGGCAGAACCCCCAATGACATACCCTTCAAACATAAAAGGGCTGAGATTCGCCCTGGCAGCATATATTGCGGCGGTATGCCCAGCAGGCCCCGAACCAACTATGGCAACACTTTTCACTTCTGACATATTTAAAATCCTTTCTACGGTTCTGTCTTCACACAACG
>DUAA01000135.1:0-2054 GCA_012961055.1 Nitrospinaceae bacterium | reverse complement strand
GGCTGGCGAAAATGCGCACCCCCCAACCTTGGGCCTTTGGCCGCGGCCTCCCATTGTTCTTCAGTTGGGAGCTTTCCTCCTCGCCAAGCGCAATAGGTCTGCGCATCTGCCCAATTTATGAACACAGCTGGTTGACGCGATTTATTAAAGTCCTCCGGGCGATCCTCATGCATTACTGCCGGTTCACAAACCCCGGCAACAAAGCATTCCCGGTAATCGGCATTAGTGACCTCATATTTGCCGATCACGAATTTAGTCAGTTGCACCTTGCGAGGCAGCTCATCATTACACCAATCTGCATTACTTTGCTCTTCCTCACAAAAATAACTGCCCAGATCGTATTCTCCACTAGGGATCAATACCTGCGAAGCATCAGACCCTGCATGAATAGAAATAGGCGCAACGATAAGATACACATTAAAACCAAAAAGAATACAAATAAGGTAACGTAAATGGTAGGTCATACTTCTATTCTATCTGAAATAACTTTTTTCACATCTTCATAATTTGCGGCTGACTCCATCGGTGAAAAAGCAAAATCTGACTGAACCCCTTTTATTTGATCCTTGTGGTAATTGAAAAGAAAATCAGTAAACTTCAACCCATTAGCAGTGGAGATCACCACCACCCGATCCTTTTTCTTGATATCACCACGATCAACCAATTTTTCTAGGACGGCAAGAGCCACACCTGTATGAGGGCAACAAAGAAGTCCAGTTTTGTTCGCCCGACCCACCGCATTGGCCAATTCGGCTTCCGAGGCGTTCTCAACAATGCCATCAAAAGCCTTAAGAGCACGGATGGCTTTTTTATAGCTAACCGGGTCACCGATCTGGATGGCGCTGGCTAGTGTTGTTTGAGCCTGGACAGGTTCGAATGTTTTAAATCCATTTAAAAAACTGCGGTAGAGAGGATCTGCGCGTTCAGCCTGGGCACAAACTAGGCGGGGAAGTTTGTCAATCAGTCCCAGATCATGAAACATCTGAAATCCTTTTCCAATAGCGCTGACATTTCCCAGGTTGCCTCCGGGAACAATTACAAAATCCGGCACTTCCCAGTTGAACTGCTGGATAATTTCAAAACTAATGGTTTTTTGGCCTTCTATTCTCAAGGAATTCATGGAGTTTGCGAGGTAGATATCGTCTTTCTGGCAAACTTCTTGGACCAGTTTCATACACCCGTCAAAATCAGTATCCAAGGATATGGTGAGTACACCATGAGTGATAGGTTGAATCAACTGCGTCAATGAGACTTTATCTTTTGGTAAAAATACAATAGCCGGAATACCAGCGACCGCACAATAGGCCGCCAGCGCGGCGGAGGTATCACCGGTAGAGGCACAGGCTACTGCCTTTATTTTTCTTCCATTGGCCATTATTTGTTTGACCATGGAGACCAGAACAGTCATTCCCAGGTCCTTAAATGAACCCGTATGCGCCATACCACATTGTTTGACCCATAGATCATCAAGGCCAATTCCCTGACCCAGTCGTTCAGCCCAGAAAAGGTTCGTACCTCCTTCATAGGTTGAGACAATATTTTCGTCGCTTATATTGGGGCACACCAGTTCCCGCTTTGCCCAAACAGAACTCCCATAAGGCCATTCATTTCTCCGGTATCGCCCCTCAAACAAACCTCTCCACTCCTCAGTGGATCGTTTTTTTAACATTGCCATATCGTGTTGCACTTCCAGAAGTTCGCCACACAACTTGCAACGATAGACAATCTCGGTCAATTCATACTTACTTTGACACTCAAAATTAATACACTGAAACCAAGCCTTAAACTCCATAACTATTTTTCCACACGAATCAAGTTTGACTTTTCACACACAACATCCAATTTTTCTATTTCCTTTAATGCCAAATGGATATTTTTTTCACTGGATTTATGACACATCATTACTAAAGAAACCCCCTCATCACCCGCGGCACGCCCTCTTTGAATCATGGACTCAATACTGATGGAGTGGTTTCCCAATATCCCAGATATTTTTGAAAGAACATTCGGCTTATCCAACACCCTAAAGCGCAGAAAATATTCAGATTCAATCG
>DUAA01000134.1:335-4476 GCA_012961055.1 Nitrospinaceae bacterium | reverse complement strand
AGTGCATAATTTGCCGGATTTCAACAATTTGGATAACCCTTTTCCTTTGGATTGCACGCACAACAACATTGCCTAGAGTAATGGACAAATATAGGGATATGAGCATCCTCACCTTGTTCTGTAACTCTTTATTTGTTAACCTTCATCATTGTCTATTTCAGGCCCGCTGGGTACGAAAGAATTCTTTTATGATTGCTATAATATGAACTCCGGTAAAGCACGAAAAACCAGAAAAATACGTATCGGAAAAGTTGTAATTGGTGGTAATTCCCCCATTGCGGTTCAAAGCATGGCGGCGACCCAAACCCAGAACCTGGAAGCAACCGCTCGGCAGATTGAAGTTTTGGAGGCGGCTCATGCCGATATTATTCGCATTGCGGTGGACAGCGAAAAGGACGTAGAGGCATTACGTATATTGCGTAAGCAGTTCCCCGAAAGTGTGTGGTCGGTTGATCTTCAGGAAAATTATAGGTTGGCACCCATTGTTGCTCCGTGGGTGGATAAGATTCGATACAACCCTGGTCACCTTTACCATTTGGAAAAAGATAAAACTATTTGTGAAAAAGTACAATTTATTGTCAACGCAGCGATGGACAATGATTGCGCGATTCGGATCGGAGTTAATTGTGGCTCGGTGGATCCGGACTATAAAGAGCGGTATAAGGACGATTTGGTTGAGTCTATGGTTCGGTCCGCAGTGGACCATTGCCAGATGTTGGATCAAATGGGGTTTGAAAATTATTGTGTTTCGCTGAAAGACTCTGAATCTCAGAAAGTGGTTGATGCTAACCGCAGGTTTGCTAAAGAACGTCCGGATGTTCCTTTGCATTTGGGAGTGACTGAAGCCGGTCTTCCTCCTGAAGGCATTATTAAAACCCGGATTGCTTTTGAACAGCTGATCTCAGCCGGGATTGGTGATACCATTCGCGTTTCATTGACTCTACCCAACGATGATAAAGGCCAGGAAATTGAGGTGGGGCGAGAAATCCTGAAAGATATTTCGGAAGGTCGGTTCCGTTCTGTCCCCGAAAATTTTCTTGAAGGATTGAATATCATCGCCTGCCCCAGTTGCTCTAGGGTAGAGAATGACAAGTTTGTTGATTTGGCCCAGGATGTTCGCAAAATGACGGAGTATGCGGCGAAGTATAAACTGACCATAGCCGTCATGGGCTGTCGGGTAAATGGTCCGGGAGAAACTGACGATGCGGATCTGGGACTTTGGTGCGGCCCCACTCGAGTCAACCTGAAAAAGGGCATAGAGGAGTTGGGCTCTTTCTCCTATGAGGAAATACTGGGTCAACTAAAAAAAGAAATAGACCAGATGATTCAGGATAAGTTCCCGCAAACTGTTTCTTAGCTGGGAAAGCAAATAACAATGGCGTTTTCAGCGGAGATAACTCTTTGCTAACCAGCAAAAGTTGTTGCTAGTTGGCTACACGTTACGTAGTGGAAAGGTATGAAAATGGAATTTGATGTTGAAGAGCTGGAAGGTTTGAAGCGAAAAATTAATATCACCATCCCTGAAGAGGTGGTGACGAAGCGGGTGAATGACGCTTATAAAGTGATGAACAAAAAGGTCAATATCCCTGGGTTCAGGCCCGGAAAGATTCCGCAGAAAATACTTGAGAAACAAGTTCCCATGCAGTCCATGTCTGAGATGTTTCAGGAAATGATGCAGGACTTTTACGATGAAGCTCTGCAAAGATCTGGGCTTAAACCTACCGGTCAGCCAGAAATTGACCATGCGGGGATGCAGGATATTAAAAAGAACGAACCTTTGAAGTTTTCTGTCACTCTCGATGTCAAACCGGAGTTAAAGGTTAAGGACTATAAGGGGCTTAAATATAAAAAGAAAGAAGCTGACGTCAAGGCTGAGGAAGTCGAAGAAACTTTGCTAAAAGTTCTCAGTCGACAGGGCTCTATGGAGGAAATGCCCGCAGATTATGCGGTTGAGGATGGGGACATCCTGACTTTGGATTTTGATGGCACTTTTGAGGGGGAGGTTCTGGAAAATGGAACGGCAAAGGATTTTGAATTGCGAGTAGGTGAAAAGAAAATGATTCCCGGATTCGAGGGCCAATTGATCGGTCACACTCAAAATGATGAGGAATTTGAGATATCCGCTGTTTTACCTGCTGACTGGAACCAGAAATTGCGGCGGGTCAGTTTCCCTGTTCCCGGTGCGCCTGATGAAAAACAGGACGATGACCGGGCTATTTTCACAGTGAGAATTAAAAAAGTGAGAAAACTTCACCTACCCGAATTGACTGATGAAATCGCGCAGCGGGAAGGGTTTGATACGGTTGTAGATCTTCGTCGAGCCATCAAGATAGATCTTCAAGGCAACAAGGACCAGGAAGAGGAATTGCGAGTAAAAGAAGATATTTTTAATTTGCTAGTCAAAGATGCTGAGACGGATCCTCCTGAATCCCTGATAGAGAGAGAATTGAAGTTCATGATTGAAGGCATGAAATATCAAATTGCCCAGTCAGGAATGAAGATGGAAGATTCCGGATTTGAGCCTGAAAAAGCCATGAAGGAATGGCGAGAAAAAGCCATCTTTAATACCACGGGTTATATGATGCTGGAGTTCGTTGCGAATGCCGAGGATATCCATGTGACACAACAGGATATGGAAGGCGAATATGAACTTCTCGCCAAGCAGACGAAACAGAGTTTAGAGGAAATCCAAAAACGCATCATGTCCAATCCCGACTCTTTGAATCAGACTACCACCAAGATATTGGGCCAAAAAGCGATGAATTTTATTTATTCCAACTGTGAGTTTGAATTTTTCAAAGCAGGAGACGAACCTGAGACTGAAACCAAACAGGAAGGTTGAGTTATGAAATATGTAAAAGTTATGGGTGTAGAAGACCTTCCTATTGGTAAGTCCGCCATCATATCAGCGGGTGAGGATGAAATAGCTCTGTTCAATTATAAAGGTAAATATTATGCCGTAGCCAATAAATGTCCGCATAGAGGTGCCCCTTTAGGAGAAGGGCGGATTGAAGAAGGCATTGTGATTTGCCCTAATCATGAATGGCGTTTTAAATTGGAAAATGGAGCAAATATGCAAAATCCGGAACTCTTTATCCCCACCTATCCCGTAAAAGTTAGAAATGAGAATATCTATATTGGGCTGGAGGGGGAGAAAGGCAATATAGCTTATGGAAAAACAGCATCCACATTGCCCTCGAGTCTCAAGTTCAGCGTTCCTACCATTCAAAAGCCGCGTAACCCCGACGAAGAACTGGATTGATCTGCTCTCTTGCCCGGAATGGGTATTTTGAAAAAGAGGCGGCTATTATAGTATTGTGCTTGAGGGTGTTGTCTGCTCTATGGCTAATGCAAAGCGGCCTCCCACGCCAAGTGGGTTAGCCGGTTGGGTTGTCGTCTTCAATTTCGACCCATTTGGGATCGCCGTGAGCTTTATAGTTTTCTGTTCCACTGAAGCTTCCATGGTGATAAATGTTTACCTTGAATTTTCCGCCGCCATATTTTTCGGTGATATAAGGCACCGGGTCTTCGACTTCGATAAGTTCGGGAGTTTTATATTTTCCAACCAGTTTGAATTCCATCCCCATTCCTGAAGGGAGCAGAACATAAAATTTAAGATTGGTTTCAGCCAGGATTCTTTTAAAATCATCCTCACAGTCTTCCCGGGTATAATTCGGCCCTGCCTTTTGTCTGGCTCGGCGCTTGAGGTAGTCTTCCAATAGATTGTAAAACCACCAGTTTTTCTGCTTGCGGGTGTCATGGAGAAACGGATATTCTAGAAATCCGTGTTTATTGATATAAGGTTTTTTTGCCATCCTTGATTCCTTAAGTAGTTGCAATAATTCCAATAATTATATTCTTTTGTTCCGTAGCTGACAAGCGATGGAAATTTAAACTAACAAAAATAAATGAGTAGATTTTATAGAAGGAACTATTGGTCGATAGGATTCCAATCCAGACTGTATGATGGCTTGACCCCCGAAAGTTATTTTGAGTCTATGCGGCGGGTCGTTACCTATCTGCCAGATGGAGACTCATTGAGCTTGTTGGATGCGGGTTGTGGTTCGGGGATTCTGATACAATTTCTTGAAGCACGAATCCGGAAAGGGTTGGTTTACACCGGAACGGATCTGCTGCAACC
>DUAA01000134.1:0-287 GCA_012961055.1 Nitrospinaceae bacterium | reverse complement strand
AAGTTGGGAGTTGAGGTTTCCTGTTTCCAGTCCGATTTAACGGTTCCTTTTCCTGTCGGTGGCGAAAAGTTTGATGTGGTCGTGGGACATTTTAGTCTTTACACCCTTGCCTCGGATGAGGCTAGACAGGTGGCTTTAGAAAATTTAAAGTCTGTTCTGAATACGGAGGGACTGCTTATTCTGGTTAACCCTTCTGTGGATTATGACGTCGATTCTATTATTGAGCGCAGTCTCGAGTTGATTCGAGAACGTCAGGGATTACTCTCATGTCTTATCAAGCAATTCAT
>DUAA01000133.1 GCA_012961055.1 Nitrospinaceae bacterium | reverse complement strand
TTCTTTGGCACACTCTACGCAGAGTGAAGAATCATTCACCTGAGCCAAGGTATGGCACCTTCAATTAATAGGGCAAAGTTGATATAGTGATCGTTTTTCTGCATTTAAATGCACCCTCAAGTCAATCCTTTTGATACCTGACAAACACGCCGTATAGGATTGTCCTCTTCTGGACATTCGCCCATCGCTCCCACCAAGTGATACCTCCTACGGGGAAATAATTCCAGTGCCGCTCTTAAACCAACTGTTCTTGCTTTGATGATTGAGCCACCCCATCCTCGCCGCAACAGAACACCCTCTGGAGTGCGGCAAACAAGCCCAAAGAATGGGTGGTAGAAAAATCACTGATTACTAGTTGTACCAGGCATTTTTTTAATCACAGATGGGCACAAATTTAGAATAGGTGAAAAATCCTTTCAAGCCGAGACAACTCTCTGTTCAATAGATAAAGCTTATCCAGTGGCCACCAATGGCTTGCCGGTTAGCGGGGACTCGCTGCTATGTTGCCTCCGTCTATAGCAATAATGCTCCCTGTTGTTTTTTCTGCTAACGCTAAGCTTAGGAACCCTTGCGCCACATCGGTATCGTAAACTTCTTGCTGCAATAGGTTGCTCTTGAAATACTCATCCGGCGATAGGCCGCGCATTTGGGCCCTTTCTTTCAGCACATCCTCTGAGAAAAGTGCGGTTCGAATACGATCTGCATTCACTGCGTTGGACCGGATACCTTCAGCCCCATAGTCCAACGCATACTGTTTGGTGAGCGCCACAAGTGCTGCCTTGGGAAGCGCATAGGGACCAAAATTTTTACCCGGATTGAATGCCGCTTTAGAGGCATTGAACAACAAAACGCCTCCTGATTTTTGTATTAGAAAAAGGCGCAACGCCTCAGCAGCCAACACTTGATGCGCAAAAAAATTCAACTCGAAACTGGCACGTAGTATTTTCATATCCACCTCTCCTATCGCACCCTGTAGAGCATTACCCGCATTGGAAATCAGAATATCAATGCCTCCAAAAATCTGTACCAACTGTCCAAACGACTGACGTACAGACGATTCATCTGTCACATCCAAAACTTTTGTAGCAACGCCCACTTTTGATTTTTTGCGTATTTCCTCAGCCGCTGCGTTTAAATTATCTTCGGTCACATCGGCAAGAAAAAGATTGGCTCCTTGCTCAGCAAACAACTTGGCGCTGGCTAAACCGATTCCGGAAGCAGCGCCGGTAATATATACAACCTTTCCCTGAAGAACCGGGGCCTTGCTTTTGCCCAGCTTGGCCTGCTCCAGGGACCAGTATTCCATATCGAAAAGGTCGCTAGAGCCTAAAGGTTGATAGTCCCCCACCGAAAATGATTTATGCAAGATATCAATGGTGTGCTGATAAATATCGGCTGCAATTCGAGCCTCTTTAACCGTCTTACCTATTGTCACTAATCCTAACCCCGCCACTAACAAAACCCGAGGCAACCTGTCTAATTCCGTTTTATCCACACCCTTTAAGGTTTTGTTGGTCTCGAAATACTGACGATAACTTTCACAGTAGTTATTTAAAGCTTGAGAAACTTCCTGCCTCAAGTTGTCAGGGTCCTGCCATTGTTGTATGTTCAAAAGTAGAGCTTTTTGTTTGGTGCGAATAACATGATCAGGGGTAGCAGTTCCAATTTGAGACCAAATCTCGCACTCCTTGCTGGAAGCAAATACCTGAGTATCAGCACGATGATGTAAAACCCAATCCTTACCGGACTGCTCTCGATAAAGTCCGCGGAGTATCGGGCCCAGCGCAGTCAAAAGAACTTCCTCTCCGGCTGTCAATGCCGGCCCTTCAAGGGGAGTGAGAGTTATTAGCGGTACTTTATTAATATATTTTTCTGCACTATTCACCGCATCGATATGTCGATCATAACTTTCTTTCGCAGTCTTCCCAAAGGTGAACAGACCATGATTTATCAACATCAAACCTTCTACATCCGGATTTTTTTCGTATACCTCAACAGAGGCCTTGGCCAGCGCAAATCCGGGCATAATGTATGAAACAATACCGATTCGATCACCATAAATGTCCCGGCAAATTTTCTCTGCATCCGGCTGGTTAGCAATGATCAAACTAGCATCTGCGTGGGAGTGGTCGATAAACTTATGCGGCAAAAACGCGTGCAGGAGCGCCTCTACAGACGGATTGGGGGAAGAAGCGTCCAATAAATGTGTTCTTTGTTCATTGACCATTTCCTCATCACTCAATCGGTCAAGACTTCTCAATTTTTGTAAATGGTCAAGCAGAACTCCTGGAAGGCCCGGGGGCTCTAACGTATCCAGATCCCAGCCACTGCCTTTAACATAAAGCACATCCACCTCTTCGTTCACCTTGTTACGAGTGCGCGATTTAACCGAGGTGTTTCCCCCACCATGGAGAACCAAAGAGGGGTCAGCGCCAATCAATCTTGAAGTGTAAACACGAAGGGCGATGTCTTCCGCAACATCTTTATATTTTTCGATAGCCGCTTTGGCATCTGAATCGTTCCATTTATTTTCCATAACTATTCCATTAAAATTTTATTACGTTAAGAACCGTCAGTCTCCCTACAAAATTTGTAACCACTGATCATAATGATCCCCTCCAAAGCAACAGGCGGGATCAACCGAAACACCAAGGGCAGCCGAACAAGCGCATATAATACCACCAGAAATTTAGAGCGTTGGCCGCAAGCCGTTTCCAGCACCATATTGATATCCGCACTAAACAATCGCTCTCCTTTTTTTGCCAAAGAAACCATTTGCACCACTTGGGTTCTATCACCCAGGTTTTCAAAAACCATCATCACTTGTTTGAACTGACCGATCAACTGAGAATACTGTGAGGTGAACAATAGCTGTTCATGACCATGGCCTGAGTGAGGAGAAACATGGTTTTTCCATCCAATGGCTGAATGAGACCCTGCCCGGTCAGGACATAGATAGAGAAAAAACAGGGAAAGCGTTAAATGGATTTCAGACTTTGTCATTTTGAGACAGAAACTCTGGTAAGAGAACGTCTTGCATGAGACACCCTAACTCATTGTTTAACATAATTATTCAGACCGGTCAAAATTTGGTCTTTTGATTTTGGCTTTTTCCTGTTACAAAGTCTTCTGAATTGAATAAATTTCGAGGTTAAAAATTGCTTGCCCAAATACATGTGACATTCAAGGATGGGGTTCTCGATCCACAAGGGAAAACAGTCCATCATGCGTTGAACGATTTGGGATATGACGAAGTGCAGGACGTGAATATTGGCAAATATCTGGAAGTCAAACTTGATTCTACATCGGAGGAGGAAGCCGAAATACGGGTCCGGGAAATGTGCGAGAAACTCCTGGCAAATACGGTGATTGAATCCTTCCGTTTCACACTTGTTCCCACTGACTAACACTCCAAAACGAACAGAACTAAAATATAATGAAATGCGGCATAGTTGTATTTCCCGGGTCCAATTGCGACCACGATTGTTATCACATCCTTAAACAGGTCCTCAATCAGGAAACCCACTGGCTGTGGCATAAAGAGGAAGCCAATCTGGAATCTTTTGATCTCGTTATTTTGCCTGGCGGTTTCTCTTATGGAGACTACCTGCGTGCAGGATCTATCGCCCATTTTTCTCCCATCATGAACTCCATCATCCGTTTTGCCAGTGCGGGAGGCAAAGTGTTGGGTATCTGTAACGGATTTCAGATCCTGCTCGAATGCGGTCTGCTTCCTGGAGCATTAATACAGAACCAGTCGCGAAAATTTATCTGTAAGAATGTGTTCGTAAACATTGATAACCCCAATACGGCCTTCACCCAGAATTGCAAAGACAACCGTGTTCTGGAAATACCCATCGCTCATCATCAGGGAAGCTATTACATCGACCCTCATTCGTTGAGCCAACTGGAGGAAAACGGGCAAATTATCTTTCGGTATTGCGACACAAACGGAAAGGTTTCTACTGAATCAAACCCTAATGGTTCTGTCGGTTCTATAGCAGGAGTAGCCAATGAACAAAAGAACGTAATGGGGATGATGCCACATCCTGAACGTTGTGCAGACCCACTATGGCCGAGAATAGATGGCCAACTCATTTTTCAATCCCTTATTTCAAATTCCTAACGCTGTGGACAAATCCAAAAAAATTCGACCGGGTTCTGAGATCACACCTGAAATTGTAAAAGCACACGGATTGACCGTGGATGAATTTCGACGCATCCTTGATCTGATAGGACGCACCCCAAACATGACGGAGTTGGGTATTTTTTCCGTAATGTGGAGCGAGCATTGCAGTTATAAAAGCTCCAAACCTTATTTGAGAAAACTGCCCGTCGAAGGTCCTCGAGTCATTCAAGGTCCTGGAGAAAATGCAGGCGTCATAGACATTGGTGATGCCCAGGCTATCGTGTTTAAAATTGAAAGTCATAACCATCCATCTTTTATCGAACCGCGCCAAGGAGCAGCGACCGGCGTAGGCGGTATAATGCGGGACATAT
>DUAA01000132.1 GCA_012961055.1 Nitrospinaceae bacterium | reverse complement strand
CAGAAACTGCAGGAAACGGGGGTGGATGCGGTGATGATTGGTCGCGGAGCTTTGCGAAATCCGTGGATATTTAAAGAGTGTATTGGCATGACTATCCAACGTTCCAGTTTTAAACTTCTCGAGCGCTATCTAAAGGGATTGCAGGAAAGTTATGATACGCGGTCGACAATCATGTTATTGCGTAAGTTTTCTTCCTGGTTGGCTTTTGGTTATCCCGGTGCGTCAAAGTTTCGAAAAAATATGTTCGACTGCCATGGCACAACAGAGGTGATGCAACAGGCAGAAAGCTTTTTTAATCAAATTGCCTATCTACCTTCTCCTGGTTTTGAAGATAATGAGGCGTTTATGATGGGCGGGCATGGCTAATAGCCGGGAATTTTAGACATTGAATTTAGAGAAAAACGAATGATTCGGGAAACCACAACTTTTGTTAAAACTCGCGCCGACCGGGTGCGCAAGCAATATAAAAAGCAGGAGGAATTTACACTTTATGGCTGGAACGCCTGCATGAGTGCCTTTAAGGCAAGGCCTGAAAGTCTCTTGCGTTTGTTTTTCAGCCGTGCCCGTACCTCTCAATTGAAGGAGATCAAGGCCTTTTGCGGAGAGCATAAAATTCCATACCGCCAGTTGGATCAGGAATCCCTCAATAAAGTTGCATCAGGAGTTCACCACGAGGGAGTGGTGATGGTAGTGAAACCTCTCCAGCCGCAATCTGCGCATCGACTGATCCGGGGAAAAATTTCCGACAAAGGGGTGGTGATGGCGTTAGACGGGATTGATAACCCACACAATCAGGGTGCAATATTACGGACCTGCGCGTTTTTTGGTGTTGAGGGTTTGATGGTGCCGGGAAACGGAAAGACTACCGCAATGCCTTCCTCTGCTGCGAGAATGGCAGAAGGAGGGCTTGAATCCGTTCCCGTATTTACCAGCAGCGATCTTTCTTCTGCATTAAGGGATTGTAGAGAACAAGGTTGGTTTGTTGTGGGCGCCGACCTGGATGCAAAAGAAACTCTTTTCAACGCTAAAATAAGGTTTCCCGCAGTGGTGGTAATGGGAAATGAACAAGAAGGGCTTTCTAGTCGAGTAAAACAACGGTGCGATACTTTGGTCCGGATACCGAGAAAAGGTCCCCTACAATCCCTCAACGTATCGGTAGCGGCGGGTATCATCCTGGCAGAATTAGATCGTCGTCGTAAAAGATCCAAATAAAAATTTATTATAAATGATTTTTTTTGCCAAAATTCATCCCCTGATTGTTCATTTTCCAATGGGCTTGTTAATCAGCGGAGTGGTGTTTGAAATTTATGGCGCCTTGCGAAATGATGAAGTAGCAGAAACCGCTGGTCGGTTTAACGTTCAGTTTGGCTTCTGGTGCTTGTTTCCAGTACTGCTAGTAGGGTTTCTGGGTATGTTCAGCTTGGATAATACAGAAAAATTCAGGGATTTCCTGACCAGCCACTTGACCTATGCGTTTACCACGGTTGGTGTTTTTATAACAGCCATGCTCGTTTTCAACTATCTTCACAGGCCCTGGGGCCGAATTTTATATTTGCTTCTCATTGCCGTAGGAGGAATTTGTATTCTTTTCACTGGATACTTTGGCGGAGAACTGGTACATCGTTTCCAAGTTTCAGCGCCAGAATGAACCACTAGGCGTGGGGTTGTGACATCACCTTTCGTAATTTTCATGCCCCGAAGGGGTACAACTTGCAATAACTCTTTAAGGCTAACAAAAATTTATCTCGGCTGAAAAAGTTCTTGCTAATTTTTACTGGTAGATCACTTCATAAAAACCAATTGGTAACCGGAAAACAGGCAGATGCCCATTATCAGAATTCCAGCTATGTAATATCCTAACGCGGTTCTAGAGTAGGTATTGGTGTAAGCGTAGCCCGCAGAGAACCCCACAAGGATTGTAAATAGGAAAGAATAGCCCTGGTGCCCCTCAACAGTCACAACGGTAAGTAAGTTGATATCAACCGAGACCATCCCGGAAAAATCGGCAACCACAGAGGCTAAAAGGCACAGACTCAAATTAAAAGCTCCAGCAGCTTTTAATTTGTCATCATTATTTTTGTGGGCGAAAAAAAGCAGGGCTAATCCGGCAATAAATAAAGCTGGAGAAAAATGAGAAATGAAAGGGTGAAACGTAACGGAACTGATCATTAGATACCCACTCCCCTGAAGGGAATATGGCAGAGATTTGCTGAGCCGAGTAAAATAGTTGCTTGCCGGATAGAGTTATTGCAAGTTGGGTAGACGCCTATTCGTCTTTTTTTCTTAAGTCGCCGGCAATATCCAAGTCAGTCATTGAAAGGTTGACGTCAACATCCACTTTAGTGGCAGCACTAATATCCTGTTGTAACGCATCAATATTGACGGTTTGTTTGAGTCCTTCCGCTTCATCCATGACTTCTTGTTTCAGGCCGGTGAAAGTGTTTTGGAATTCCCCCCAACCTTTACCAATAGCTTTTGCGAGTTTAGGAAGGTTTTGTGGGCCAATCACCACTACAGCGATACCCATTAAAATCATCAATTCAAAAAATCCAATATCAAACATACAGATACTCCATATTATGTTCTGGTAGGGATTACTTTAACAGATAATTGAGCCAATTGTTATCAGATTGAGACCAGGGTTTTTCTGAGTGTTTTTAAGCAGGTATTGAATAATAAGAGGTTTGAGGTAATATGAGGACAGTTTTATGAGAATTATTAGAGGAACAAAAAATATATCCGGCCCCATTCCTTATCCGGTGATGGCTATTGGCAATTTTGATGGGGTACATGTAGGTCATCAGACCTTGTTCCGCAAAACGGCGGAATTAGCCTTGGCGCATGAGGGCACGCCTATTGCTTTTACCTTTGAGCCACACCCATTAAAGCTCATTAGACCTGAAAGAGTGCCTCCTTTACTGACCCATTTCAAAAAAAAGATGGAGTTGATCGGATCTTTTGGCATCGACCTTATCATTTGTGCAAATTTTACCCGCCAATTCGCGGATCAGCGACCCCGTGATTTTTCTAAAAATATTTTATTTGAAAAGATAGGGGTGAAAGAAATTGTTGTTGGATTTGACTACGCCTTTGGCCGGGGAAGGGAGGGGACGATCCCTTACTTGAAGAAAATGGGGGAGGAGTTTGGGTTCCAGGTTCATGTTGTGGAACCTTTCAGGCTCGATGATCAAACTGTGAGCAGCTCCCATGTTCGGGAGTTGATTGAAGCCGGGCAGGTAGAAATAGCGAGTCAATTTTTGGGTAGGGAATATTCTATTTTAGGCCCGGTCATTTCTGGATATAAAACCGGGCAGGCCATTGGGTTTCCTACTGCTAATATTGATACCAGTAAGGTCCAGATACCTGGCACAGGTGTATATGCGGTTCGGGTTATATTTGAAGAGAATTCTTATGATGCAGTGGCTAATATTGGGTTTAATCCGACTTTCCATCGTGACCGGTTGAGTGTTGAAGTGCATATTTTTGATTTTAACCAGGTGATATACCACCGTGAAATTGAAGTTCAGTTCGTGGCACGCATTCGTAGCGAAATAGAGTTTAAGTCCGCTGACGATCTAGTCGTTCAGATTAATAAGGATATTGAAAGTACCAAAAAGATACTGCTGGAGAAGAAAGTTTGAAAAAAACGCGTCAGTTGTTGATCGGTCTTACCATAGCTTTTGGAGCGCTTTATTACACCTTGCGCAATATTTCTCTGGATGAATTGATAATGTCATTCAAGGAACTGGAGTTGCTTTATATCCTACCCGCATTTGGAATAATTATTTTGACCTATGTGATTCGCGCTTACCGCTGGAAAATTCTACTACGTCCCTTCAAGCAGGTTCCCATAAAAGATATTTATGCGCCTCTTATGATCGGGTTTATGGGGAATATTCTTCCTGCACGTGCAGGGGAGTTCTTGCGAGCTTATTTATTAGGGAAAAAACAAGGCATTACTTTTTCCGGGGCTTTTTCCACAATAATTATGGAACGTCTGTTTGATTTAATTTGTTTGTTGGCCCTGTTTGTATGGGTCTTTGTGGTCAATGTAGATATGGTTGACCCGCAACTGACCTTTTCCGGGGTATCTGTCCAATCAATGCTGAATGGATTTGGCCAGTTTTGTGGCGTACTGGTCGCAGGTTTACTTTGTTTTATGTTTCTTTTGGTCTACAAAGAAGAGAACGTTAGATCCTGTGTTTCTTGGTTGATTCGACCTCTTCTTAAAACCTGGAAAGAAAAGATTTTTGTAATGATGGGCGAGTTTGCTTTGGGGTGTAAAATAATTAAGGACTTCTCCGCCTTGATAAAGATCATTTTTTTATCTGTGGTGTTATGGGCATTGTTAGTTGCAACCTATGTGCCCTTTTATTATGCGTATGACCTGCAAGACAAATCATTGGATTCCGTACTGCTGTTAACCGTTATGGTTTGCGTTCTTATCACAATTCTTCCTACTCCAGGTTTTATAGGATCTTTCAACGCGGGGGTTCTGATTGCCTTGCACAAAAT
>DUAA01000131.1 GCA_012961055.1 Nitrospinaceae bacterium | reverse complement strand
ATAAAATAAATCTACTACCATTTGCCTCCCACTGCCGAGAAGCTTATGGTAAAAACATATAAACCACTTATGCGACAATCCCCTATCGTTTATTTTCTGTTTTTTATTTCTGGTATTACTGCCCTAATTTACGAAATCGTCTGGACCCGGATGCTGACTCTCGTATTCGGGCACACCGTATTTTCTGTATCGGTAGTACTGGCGGCATTTATGGCGGGTTTGGGGCTGGGCAGTTATCTATTCGGTTATGCCGTAGACCTCTTACCAAAAACCGATGAAAATGGCTCACCTGCCGGAGGGACAACTCCAACAGCTCTGCTTATTTATGGCTGGATAGAAATTCTGATTTGCATCAGCGGAGTTTTGCTTTCTCTTCTATTTGCTAATTTTTCGGGAATCTATGCCTCGCTCCATAGTTTTATCCCCGAATCTCCTCCTTTGCAGAATTTAATTAAGGTAGTGTTCTCATTTGGACTGATGCTGATTCCCGCTACTTTCATGGGAGCGACCCTGCCAATCATCAGCAAATACTGCGTAACCGATGACAACCGGATTGGAACTCAAGTTAGCCTTCTCTACGCTCTCAACACTTTAGGCGCTGCAATGGGTTGCCTGTTTACAGGGTTTTTTCTTATGGGGACCTTTGGAGTTCTACAAACTGTCCTTCTTGCAGCGGGGACAAACCTGTTGATAGGAATCGGTGCATTGAGCATTTACTTGGAAATCGTTCCCGGCGCAGATTGGAAGTTTCGCCTACCCCCATTGCGGTTTCCGCGTATAGACTGGAACTCGGAGCAGAAATTTTGGATGGGTATCAGCTTTATTTGCGGATTTACAGCATTGGCCTATGAAGTATTATGGACACGCCTGCTAGTATTCAGCATTTCCAGCACCGTATACTCCTTCAGCATGATGCTCACCGTTTTTCTTTTGGGAATCTTTTCAGGCAGCCTGCTGTTGATCCCTCTGGCAGGGCGAATCCATAACGTTCGAACCACATTAATAATAATCCAGGCGGGAATTGGTCTTTATGTTATCGGTTCCATATATGGACTTGAGTCGATCCTTTCCGCTCCCTGGAATGGTTACAATCTGGCCGATCCTGCTTCAACATTCTGGCGTTATTTTACAGATTCCGCCGGGCTCATGCTAATACCTACTTTACTTCTGGGAATGTGCTTTCCCTTATTAATAAAAACGATTTCAAGTGGACATCAAAATATTGGCAAGGCCACTGCTCAGATCTATTCGGCAAATACTCTTGGGGCCATTCTGGGATCGTTGTGCGCCGGGTTCCTGTTTCTTCCTCTTTTTGGAAGCCAAATCAGCCTAACCCTAGTCGCCACTCTGAATTTATTGACCATGGTTTTACTGTTCCGTACGGGAAACTACTTTTCCCTATCTGTGCGGAAAGGATTAACAGCTGTGTTCGCAGCACTGATCCTATTTGTCAACATGGCCATTCCAGAAGATTTATTAAATCCATTTTTTATGCGGGACAGCGCCGGAAAACGTAATCTAAAAAAATTAATGTATTTTGAGGAAGGGATCTCCGATACCGTGGCAGTGTTCAAGGATGAGTATGGTGTCCTTGATCCAACTGCAAAACGCTTGATCACCAACGGCGTTTCCATGTCCGCATCCAACCTGATTGCATCGCGCTATATGAAACTGTTTGCCCATGTGCCCATCCTGCTGGTGGACCAACCTGAGGATGTATTGGTGGTCTGCTTCGGAACCGGGCAAACGACGGGCGCAGCGGCACTGCACCCTCGCGTCAAGTCGGTAGATAGTTTGGAACTTTCTTCCAGTGTCATTAATGCAGGAAAAATGTTTGCCGATCAGAATCACAATGTGCTCAGCAATCCCAAGGTGAACTTCATAATTCAGGATGGGAGGAATCATCTTCTGACCACCCACAAACGATACGATGTCATCACCTCCGAGCCACCGCCGCCTCGTACTGCATTCACGGTGAACTTATATACCCGGGAATATTACGAACTCCAGAAACAACACCTTAAACCTGGAGGCATCGCTGCTCAATGGATTCCTTTACACAGCCAGGGGGAAAAAGAAGTAGCTATGCACTTCAAAACTTTCCGGTCTGTTTTCCCCTACACCATGGGCTGGATTTCGGTCGCAAATGAAATCCTCATTATTGGGTCCGATCAACCTATCCGCGTTGATTTCGAAAAGCTTAAACAACGTTTGGAAGAGCCCGAAGTCAAAAAAGCGTTGGCTGATATTGAGATTCCAGATGTTTTTTCCTTTTTAAGCAACATCTGGTTTTTGGATGATCAAATTCAGGCTATTGGAAAAGGTCATCCCCTGATAACTGACAACCGCCCTGCCATTGAGTTTTATCTGGACCTGGGAAATGTAATCAATGTGTCAGGCCGGGAAAAATACGTATTCAATCGAACCCCTTTTGCACAGATTGCTAGACATGTAAAAAATCTTTCAGCTTTAGACCGGTTGACACTCCACACCTATTACGAAGCCATGAACCTTTATCAACGAGGCGTGATGTATAGCAATCGAGGCCAACTGCTCAAGGCTCTCAACCTCATTGAAGACAACAATCTGGTTCGCTACCACCTGCAAGCAGGCAGAAATCAAATGGTTAGGCTGATGGAATTGCTAGAAAAAGATCCCGACAATTTGGAGAACTTGCTCAACCTTGGTCATAGCTATTATCAGGTCGGAGAGTATGAGAAAAGTGTTGCTATACTAAAATTGGTTTTGGAAAAAAACCCGAAAGTGAGTTACGCCCACTTATATATGGGTTACAACCTTTTGGAAATGGGTAAAAAAGAAGAGGCTCTAAACTATTTTAAGAACACCGCCAAAAACGACCCGAGCCAAATGGGAACGGTAATGCGGGAAATTGGATTGATCAACCTGCTTCAGGAAACTGAAAAGAATCCTAACGATAAGGCACTCAATCATTCCGCCGCCGAATTTTACAATATGAAAAAGGAGTATTTGAAGTCCTTAGAATACACCCTCAAGGCTCTTGCAGAAGATCCCATGAACCTTAAACTTTTGCAAAGTATTGTATTGAGCTACCGGGGTCTGGGTGAAGCTAAAGAAGTGCTCATGTATGGAAACCGCTATAACATGATCGACCCCGATGAAACGCATCTACAGTTCATTATGGCTGAGGTTTACAGCAAACTTCTTAAATGCGAGAAAGCTATTCCACTCCTAAAAAATGTGCTGGCTAAAGATGACACATACCAAAACGCACAAAACCTATTGGACTCCTGCGAATATTTTATAGAGATGCCGGATAATTAATCCACTCCCTCTATACGGGCTCTCATTAGTTTCACACCATTCCCCCTTGTTTTAACAATGTAAGTTTACGCAAGATTTTAGCTAGACTCGCCGCCACTTGCAAAAACTGGTTTTTAGCCCATTCTTTTCGGTTGAATAATTTCTTATGCGTAGCCTTCAATAATTTTGGGATTTCCAGCTTTTCAGGACATCGGGGTAGACAATCCCCGCACTCCGTACATTTTGAAGCAAAATTCCCCGGAAACCAATGCCCTTCACCTTCAAACATGTTATATCGAAATCTACCATAGTCTTCCATGTCATAAGCTTCTAATAAATTGCGGAAACGCAACACTTCGGGAATATTGATCTCTTCAGGGCAAGGCAAACATTCCGCACATGAAGTGCAGAAACTAGATATCTTCACCAGCGGTGCGTCCATCCGCACTTGAATCTCGCTTGTCAAGGATGAAGAATGGTCGTCCCTGCTCAAGATGGAAAGGTTTTGGGAGAAATGTTCTGGTTCATGAATCCCCATACTTAAAGTGGTAACCTGAGGATGACTCAAACAAAATTTCCCGTTGAATTCGATTGCAGTAAGAGGGAGACAGGTTTCCTCAACCTTTTTTGAAGGATTCCACAACATGCCTCCCTTTTCATTGGGTGAAATGATGAACACCCCGATATCCTTCTCTCCCGCCAATTGAACTGCTGCAAGGTTGCGTTGGAAAAAGTAATAATAATGCAGATTCACAAAGCTGAACAACTCTGTATTCAGGGCCTGAAGAATAATATCCAGAGGGGCATGGGTAGAAAAACCAATATGACGAATGAGTCCTTCCTCCCGTAGCTGGTGCAAGACCTCCACTGGACCACCCGGCTTAACAGCCGCTTTCAACCTCTCCGCATTATTTATTCCATGCCAACCATAAAAGTCTATATAGTCTAGTTTTAAACTGGTCAATTGTTCTTCAACCAAAGCTCGGGTTTCCTCCCCAGTCATTGGAGCACCCTTGGTCATCATCTTAAAACTCTCACGAGCAGCACCCAGCTCTTTAAGAGCCACACCATACAGGTTCTCGCTTTTCATATACCCATATGCTGTTTCAATATGATTTATGCCAAGCTCCAAAGCCTGGCGCGTAATATCAATACAGTTTTGAACCGATTCCACAGGAAGGTGTTGGCGAGGAGGGTTCCACCCACTTTTGAAACGCATTCCTCCAAGAGTAATA
>DUAA01000130.1:4167-4531 GCA_012961055.1 Nitrospinaceae bacterium | reverse complement strand
AATTTTTTTGATCTGACAGATCAGGATTGGGAGGACTCATTTCAAATCAATCTAATGTCTGCGGTCCGGCTATCCCGATTGTGCATTCCCTCTTTGCAGCAGTCTGAGTGTGCGAGGATCATCAATATTTCATCCATTGCTGCAGCCAGTCCGCAGGATATTTTCCCTCACTACAGCGCAATGAAAGCCGGGCTGTCGAATTTCACCGTTTCTCTAGCCCAGACCTTGGCAACAGATAAAATCTTGGTCAATTCCATTTCACCTGGCCCTGTATGGAGCAAATCCTGGGAAAACGAGATCCAAGGTGAAGATGTAGATCAAGCAAAAAAAGAAATCATGGAACAAACGGGAACAACAATTCCAT
>DUAA01000130.1:0-3994 GCA_012961055.1 Nitrospinaceae bacterium | reverse complement strand
TTTATAACGACTCTTTTTATTATGATGACTGACATCAACCCTCAAATCTTCCGCGAATATGATATACGTGGCATAGTCGGCAAAGACCTCACGCCCGAAACCGTACAACTAATTGGCCAGGCTATCGGCACTTATTTGAAACGTCAGGGAGGGAAATCACTGGTAGTAGGATGGGACGTCCGCTCCAGTTCCGTTGAATTCCGCGATATTTTATCCAAAGCCCTAATCTCTACCGGATGCGATGTCATAGACATTGGTATGGTTCCCACACCTGTCTCCTACTTTGCTCTCCATCACCTTAAAGCTGATGGAGGTGTAATGATCACCGGTAGCCACAATCCACCCGAGTTTAATGGTTTCAAAATTAGTCATGGTCTAAATAGTTTATACGGAAAAAAGATTCAGGAGTTAAAAGCCCTGATAGGAGCCAAAGACTTCGAAACAGGATTTGGAAAAATTGAACAAGCGGAAATTTTGGAACCATATATGGACCATATTTGTTCTATCCTGAATATTTCCCGAAAAGTACAAGTGGTCGTAGATGGGGGGAACGGTTGCTTCGGCATAGTGGGCCCAGAGCTTCTGAGAAAACTCGGACAGGAGCCTATAGAAATTTTTTGCGAACCCGATGGAACTTTTCCCAATCATCATCCTGACCCCACGGTAGAAGAAAATCTACAAGGGTTGATCCAAAAAGTTCGTGCCGAAAATGCTGAGTTGGGTATTGGATTTGATGGTGACGCAGACCGCATTGGCATAGTCGATGACAGGGGAGATATTTTATGGGGTGATCAGTTGTTGACAATTTTTGCACGAGATATTCTTTCGAGAAATCCTGGTGCAACCATTGTAGGAGAAGTTAAATGTTCGCAGAACCTGTATCAGGATATCGAAAAACACGGTGGCGTTCCTGTCATGGCACCGGCCGGTCACTCCCTGATAAAAAAGAAAATGCGGGAAACCAACGCACTCCTTGCGGGAGAAATGAGCGGTCATGTCTGTTTTTCTGATAATTATTTCGGATTTGATGATGCAATTTTTGCTGCGGGCCGGATATTACAAATTGTGGCGCAATCTGGTCAAAAAGTTTCAGAAATGCTCGCCGACCTTCCTAAAACAGCCTACACGCCGGAGATTCGCATCGACTGCCCAGATGAGAAGAAGTTTGAAATTGTGCGTGAGTTGACAGAGTTTTTCAGGGCTCAATACGATGTCATTGACATTGACGGAGTGCGAATCAACTTTGGAGATGGCTGGGCACTGATTCGCGCCTCTAACACCCAACCTGTTCTGGTGCTGAGGTTTGAGGCCGAAACCACGACCCGCCTTAAAGAATTGGTCGGCATTATAAAAAAACAAATGGATCAATACCAGCCCGTTATTCAATTCGACTACCAGCTATGATCAAAAGGTATCTTCACACCCTCTTTCGTGTCTCTGATATGGAAGAATCCATTCATTTTTATACTAAAATTCTGTGCATGAAAGTTCTGGAACAGAAAACTTCACGCTGGGCCGGATAAAATTTTCCGGCTACTGCGGGCTGGCATGTTGCAGAACTCTCCTTACCCGCACCAAAAAATATCATCGTCGAACCTCTCCAGTCATAGGCACAAAAACCACAGCAGTAATAAATTGTTCTTTCAGGTTGCCATTCTCCAACTTGGTCAACACTATCAGATCCTGTGAGCTCTTGGTTTGCCTCAAAGGAAGCACCATTCTACCTCCAACCTTCAACTGGTCAATCAGAAGTTGAGGTATTTTGGGTGCCGCCGCAGTAATGAGAATTGCGTCGAAGGGAGATTTTTTCGGCCACCCGCGATAACCATCACCGTGCCTAACAGTTACGTTTTTATAACCCAGATTTTTCAGTTTATCTTCTGCGGAATGGGCGAGAGCCTCGATGATTTCGATCGAATATACTTCCTTGACAATTTCCGCCAGCACCGCCGCCTGATAGGCCGATCCCGTACCAATTTCCAAAACTCGATCATTGGCATTCAACCTCGCGCTCTGGGTCATCAGAGCAACAATATAAGGTTGCGAAATAGTCTGGTTTTCTTTTATTGGGAGGGCGGAATCTGTATAGGCCAAGTGTAAAAATTCGGGCTCTACAAACAGGTGACGGGGTACTTGAAGCAGGGCACTCAATACAGCTCTATCGTGAATGCCACGACGCTTGATCTGGTCCTCGACCATCTCGTGTCGAGCGAAATCAAAATCTAGAGAAAGGACAGTCTCAGGCATAAAGCATGTCGAACAAAAGGCCAAAACCAGATAAGCAAAAAATGTCCTAAAGAATGAGGCCGTTTTTCTTGAGCCATTCCTGGGTATCAAACTTTTTGTTGGCAAATTCCTGATATGCGATTTCTTTTTCAGAAAGCTCATGTCCATCGACGAACTGCGGCTTTTTGCCAGACTTTTTTCTTTTACGCTTCTTGGGCTCAGGCCGCTCCTCGGTAGTTTCCTCTTTAACCTCTAACTCAAGTGAATCGGTCAACACTTCCATCTTAAGAACCAATACCATAAAACTTTTTGGGCAAATATTGTCGTCTTTCTGAATTTCAGCAACTATTTTTTTAACTTTGGGTGAAGTCATGACCGCTTCGGTGATCGCTTTAGACAACTCTTCAAAATCACGTCCAGACTCATCAGAATCACTCATAATATCCCCTTTCAATTCCTGATAAAAACACTCGAATACAGGCAACCTCAGTTCCCTGTTCCTTTTTTAACCCCAAACTTCTCCCGCTACCCTGCCAGCAGCCACTACCCTAAAAAGGAAAGTACCACTAGCCAAGAAACTCTTTACCAGGCAAATAAAAGGTACTGCGCATTTTCCCAAGGCATCCTTTTATTTAATACATTGGTACTGAGGAATCCACTTTCTCTGACCATTCGTTGATACCTCCACGCATGCTCTTCAGGTTGCGGAACCCCATTTCTTCCAATGCTTTTAATGCTTTCATGGAGCGCATTCCAGCTTTGCAGTGAAGCACAATCTCATCATCCGGATTCAACCCATTCAGCTTAGAAAGATCCTTAGCTTCAATATCCCCCAGCGGAATCAGAGTTGCTGCATCAATTTTGCAGATTTGATATTCGGATGGTTCACGCACATCTATCAGTTTGAAGGTATGCTTCGCATCCAACATTTCTTTGACCTGCTTGACGCCAATTTCTTTATCCAAATTAACAGACAACTCACTCGGAGGTACAATACCACAGAACTGCTCGTAGTCAATTAGCTCTGTGATGGTCGGATTATCTCCACAGATGGGACAAGACGGGTCCTTACGCAACTTCATTTCCTTGAACTTCATCGTTAAGGCATCGAATAACAATAGTCTTCCGACCAGAGAATCACCTATACCTAGCACCAGCTTGATCACCTCGTTAGCTTGAATCAATCCAATGATGCCCGGAAGGATTCCTATTACCCCACCCTCGGCACAACTCGGTACCAAACCTGGTGGCGGCGGTTCTGGAAACAGACACCGATAACACGGTCCTACCCGGGAATCAAATACTGAAGCCTGACCATCAAAGCGCAGAATACAACCATATATATAAGGTTTCTTTAACAACACACATGCATCGTTTGCCAGGTAGCGGGTGGGGAAATTGTCTGTACCATCAACAATAATGTCGTAGTCAGCAAAAATTTTCATCACGTTTTCTGAGGATAAACGCATGTTGTAAGTAGTGACGTTGATGCTCGAGTTGAGATCTGAAATACGTGCTTTGGCCGAATCCACTTTCAGTTTTCCGACCGTAGATTCCCCATGCGCCACCTGCCTCTGCAGGTTGCTGAAATCGACTACATCAAAATCGATCATACCCAGATTCCCAACCCCAGCCGCTGCAAGATAAAGAGCTAGTGGGGAACCTAAACCACCTGTACCAATTAAAAGCACTTTGGAGTTACAAATTTTTTCTTGCCCTTCAACCCCAACCTCCGGCAAAAGAAGATGCCGACTGTAACGGTTGATTT
>DUAA01000129.1 GCA_012961055.1 Nitrospinaceae bacterium | reverse complement strand
CCGGGTCGACTTTTGAGTAGACCCGGAGGAACTAAGTTTTTTACTTAACGTTGATCGTTATTCTTGCAGTCAATGTCGCGTTATAAGGTACGTGATTGCCTTTTCCAAACAGAGTACGGATAATGTGCCTGCCAGCAGAAAGTTTGATTTCCTTGCAGGTGGAACCATCTCCCATGTGGATGTGGTTTGCATCTTTCCCAATTGGCTTGCTCAGGTCTTTTGGCAGGCTCACATCAACAATAATGTGATGGTGTCCTTTGCCTTCGTTAACCCCTTTTTTTGCGGGTTCAACTTCCACCCCTTCGGTGGCCATACATATTTTTACAGGGCTAGAAACCATAGCACCATGGGGTGGATCGGTAATTGTAACAGCACTACCGGCGAATACGTTGGTTGTTCCGATGAAAAAAGGAAAAACAAGCAACATCATTAATTTTGAAAAAATACTTTTCATTTTTTTATTTCTCCCGTGAAAACAACAATATTAACTACTTCAGAAACCTTTTATGCTTTTACGGCACCCCCATAAATTTTTATGATTACAACGAGTACCCCGTGATCAGATAAAAAAATACAAAAAATTTCCAAGAAAAGCAACAAACTCCTTCTTGCATTGGTTGTTTTTGCCCTGTTTTCCCTTGACATCGGAATCCTAGTTCCATAACCTCATTACTCAGTTTCGATTACTCAGGGAACTTGTCGGGAATAAAAGCCGATGCCCCGTTATGTTTTATTTTTAGGAGGTTTAGATGGTAGTTACTGGAGAATGTAGACTCCTTCACACTTGTGAAATGTGTGAATTTAATAATGAAACCGACTGTAAAGCCGACAAAAATGAGCATAATCGTTGGCTTGTCAATCATCGAATGAATGATATCAAGCATAAGCTTATTGTCGGTAGTAACAAGGGTGGGGTTGGCAAAAGTACAGTAACCACAAACTTAGCTATTGCTCTGGTGGAAAAAGGTTTTGCTGTAGGGTTGGCCGATGCTGACCTTCATGGACCCAACATTCCGAAATTATTGCAGGCCGAGAATGTCCGATTGAAAGCTACGGATACTGGCATCGATCCCTATGAAACTAAGAATGGATTGAAGGTGGCCTCGTTAGGGTTTCTCATTGAAGATCCTAATATGCATATTGCCTGGCGGGATGCGGTTAAATATGATTTTATTATCGAATTACTGGGAAATATTAACTGGGGGCCATTAGATTATCTTTTATTTGATCTCCCTCCAGGAACGGGCAATGAACAAATCACAATCATTGACTTTATTGGCGATGTCGATGGAGCTGTTGTGGTTACAACCCCTCAGGACCTGGCTATTTTGGATGCCCGGAAAATGATTTCTTTTGCACGCGATAGCAATGTCCCCATTGTAGGGGTAATTGAAAATATGAGCACTATGACCTGTCCTCATTGTGATGAAAAGATCGATGTGTTCAAAAAGGGCGGCGGGAAAAAATTAGCCGAGGAGTTGGTATTGCCCTATCTCGGCAGTATTCCGTTGGATGGAGAGATCGTTGCCAATTCAGATAGTGGAGATCCTGTTGTCTTGTCCCGCCCTGATTCCGAAGCTGCCAAAGCTTTTTTGCGATTAGCTGACAACTGCCACAAGTTCCTCAATCCTGAATAAACTGGTAAAATGGATCGATAGTTTGCAGGTAGACGGACAATTCTAAAAATCAATGGATATTTTTTTCGGCAAGTTTTTAGGCAGGCTATTGAATTGCGTTTCAAGGTAAAATTGAGAGTTAATATTGTCTAGGTCGTTTAGTATCGCCCCTGTCCTTTCGATTGGGATTTATTTCTTTCTTTTAAGTTATCAATGATTTTTCTATTGTATAGAAAATTAAAGACCAAGAAATTATTAGCCATTTTTTTTGTGCTGATTTTAGGTGGACCTACTGCGGTGTATGCAGACAGAGTTGACCGTTCCATTTACTCGAATAACCCGATAGTTGCTGAAGTAGATGGAGAACCAATTTACTTGGATGAGCTCAAGCATATTCGGGTCCAAGAGGTTCTTACTCGATTGTATGCAATGCAAACCCGAGCCTTGAAAGAAAAAGTTCTAGCCAGGCTGGCAATCAAGCACCCATCCTTGACCTCGGAGCAGGTTCCCAAGGTGACGGATATGGAAATTAAAAATTTTTATAATAGCAACTCAGGTATTAAGGAAATGGGGAGCTTGGCCAAGGTTAGCGCCGAAATCCGTGATTATCTGGAGAAAAGTTATCGCCAGGTCCATATTGAACAACAATACCAACATGCAGTGCGTAAAGGTTGGGCTAAGGTTTACCTGACACCTCCAAATGATTTTCATTTAGTGGCAGGGCTTGGAACAGCCATGCTGTGGGCTGAGGAAACAGCTTCTTCGAACAGGCGGGTTTTTGTTCTGGAATATTCCGATTTTCAATGTCCTTTTTGCAAGAGGGTGCAAAGCACTTTAAAAAACCTGAGAAAAGCCTACGGCGACGATGTTCAATTTGGTTATCGTCATTTCCCTCTTCCCTTTCATAAAGAGGCGAAGGTGTTGGCTCAGGCTGTTGAATGCGCCAGAGACCAAAATAAGTTCTGGGAGTTACAGGAACTTTTTTATGATTATTCCAGTACAGTAAGTGAAAGTGAAATCATGAAATTGGTTAGGCTTGCAGGAGTCAAAGACATCCCTGCTTTCGAGCTTTGTTGGCGAAAAGGAAAATATGATCAGCGGATTCAAAATGATATTCGTGAAGGAGCCGCATTAGGTATACAAGGCACCCCAACATTTATTTTGGGAGCCTATGATCCCGAATCAAAAACTGTTTCAGGGAAAATGTTTTCCGGGGCAGTTTCTGAAGAAAAGTTTATTCGTGTTATAGAGAAATTTCTTGCCGCTACTCGTGTTGAAGCTAATCTAAACCAATAGTTTTTCCATTCCCCCTTTGCCATGATCAGGATACTGATTTTAATTCTAACTGGAATGTTTGTTCCGGTTCATGTGTTTGCTGACCCCTTTTCATCTCCTTTGTCATCAGTCCCCGGATTAAAGTTAAGCACATTGACAGATAGAGACCTTATCTACCCAGGAGATCCGTTCAAGTTATACCTGTCTGTTCAGATTGAGGAGGGTTGGCATATATATTCTCTGGAACCTTTGGATGGAAATGATATGTTGGCAACTAAGATAAATATTGAAGATCATGTGTTTGGCAACATGGGGAAGTGGGTGGAATCTTCTACTGAATTGATTGAGGATGGCGCGCAAGCAAAGATGGTCAAAGGTCATATTGTCAATGCCGAATTTTATAAAAGTTATTTTATACCCGAAGGTATCAATCCAGGGAACTATTCTATAAAAGGGAAATTGATATACAGGGCCTGTAACAACAAGTTGTGCACTGTTCCTCAGAGTCTTCCATTTATCAACTGGGTTCAAGTGGGTGAGATAAAATAGTTGCTTTTGTTTTCCACTGCTCTTTAAAGCCTGTAATTTGGCTTTTTTGGGAACACCTCTCCAAGCTGAGCCAAAAATAATCGTCTTTCCTTCTTCAGACACAATAAGCTAAACTCTGCTTTGAGTAGTTGATAGGAAACAAAACCTTATAAAGATTGTATTTCTTTATCCATGCAAGTAATCACCACACATTTGAATGCGGATTTTGATTGCTTGGCTTCCATGATGGCGGCTAAGAAATTGTACCCACAGGCACACTTGGTTCTTCCTGGATCTGCTGAGAGCCTGGTTGAAAATTTTCTGAAAGAGAAAAGCCCTGCTCTAGAGTTCACTAAGATTAAAAATATTCCTATAGATAAGGTCCGGCTCTTGGTGGTAGTGGACACCCATGTACCGGAAAGGATCGGGATTTTTGGTCCTCTCATGGATAATGCCGCTGTGGAAGTTCATATCTATGATCATCACTCAGGTTCTCAGCCAGAACTGCAGGCAGGGCAAGCTATAATAAAACAACGCGGATCTACTACCACCATCCTTCACGAAATATTGCATGAAAAGAATATTTCTCTGACTCCACAAGAATGTACTTTAATGACTCTGGGGATCTATCAGGATACACATTCATTGGTCAACGTTTCCACAACTCCTGAAGATTTGACAGCTGCTGGAGATCTAATAAGAAGAGGAGCGGATTTGAGCTGGGTTTCCCGTTTTATGAGGCACAGGCTGAATCCTGAACAACTTGATATTTTCAATGAATTAGTGTCCGGCTTGGAAAGCCACCAGATAAACGGTGTTGAGGTTTCACTTGCTACCGCTTCTTCCGACCACTATGTCAGGGATTTGGCGAGTGTGGTCCAAAGCGTAATAGAATTGGAAAATATATCTGCCATGTTTGCCATGATTCGATTAGATAAGAGAGTCTATCTAATTGCGCGTAGCAGCATCCCGGAAGTGAATGTCGCTGAACTGGCCCAGGTTTTCGGAGGGGGCGGTCATGAATGCGCAGCGTCTGCTTCCATTAGAGAGCTCACAATTGTACAGGTAAAGGAAAAGCTGACCAGTCATCTAAAAAACATTGTGCAGCCTTTGAGTCGTATCGCAGATATCATGCATTCCCCCGCTATTGCAGTGAATATGGACGATACCATTCAATCCG
>DUAA01000128.1 GCA_012961055.1 Nitrospinaceae bacterium | reverse complement strand
ATTTCTCTGAGTGCCAATTCAAAAAATGTTTTTGGGTCAGAATATTCTTCAGGATCTACATCAATCGTAGGTTGGGCTCCGGTTTCAAGTTGATGAATCCTTTGTGTAACTAAGATGCATAGCAGAAACCGGCTTTTTACTACATCTTGCGCCTGGCGTACCAACTCCAAAGTGTCTTGCATTTCCAATTGAATCATATTTTTCCTGTTTTAAAAGTTTGCGCTATTGTAGTGGCATTTTTATCTTCTGTCAACTGCTAGCCGCAGGGGCAAGTATAGAGTGATTTTTCAGCCTTGCTAACTCTTCGCTCGCCGTAATAGTCATTGCTGTTGCTTCTCCTTTGCTAGATGGATAGGATGGATTTAATTGCTTCGGCGACAATTTTAACCTGTTCTGTTGATACTCCTCGATGCAGAACGGCCCGAAATATACCCTGATCGGTCATGATAACTTTAATGGACTTTGTTTCCAATTGGTTTACAAAAGTTTCTCCATCCATTAGGTTCGGATCCAGCTTAAAAAAAATGATATTGGTTTCAACATTAGGTTGTTCCAATTCAATGCCTCTTATAGAGGCTAACTGATTTGCTAGGGATTTAGCATTTTTATGATCATCTTTTAAACGTTCCACAAGGTTTTCCAGTCCTACTAGACCGGCGGCGGCAAGATGTCCGGCTTGCCTCATGCCACCTCCTACCATTTTTCTGTATTTTCTGGCACGTTGGATAAAGTCATGAGTGCCACATACCATTGATCCCACGGGAGCAGACAAACCCTTGGACAGGCAAAACATAATCGAATCGGCCTGTTTAGTAATCAATTTAACCTCAATATTTAGAGCTACAGCAGCATTAAACAATCTGGCACCATCCAGATGGATTTTAAGCCCGTATTTTTGAGCCAGTTCCCTTACACTGTCCATATATTCAGCTCTTAGGGGTGTACCCTGGCAAAAGTTATGTGTGTTCTCAAGGCAAATCAGCCTAGTAGGGGGAGAATGAATATCAGAATGCCGAATAGATTTTTCTAATAATGCAAGAGGTAAAGTGCCATCGGGATTGTTGGGAACGGTCCTTGGGTGGATTCCCCCCAAGGCAGCCAGGCCACCTACTTCATATAGAAAAATATGGCTTCGTTCGCCCAATAGGATCTCATCGCCACGCTGGCAATGGCTGAGTACGCTGATAAGGTTTCCCATGGTACCGCTCGGCACAAAAAGAGCCGCCTCTTTACCCATTTTATGTGTAGCCAGGGTTTCCAGTTTTTTAATAGTTGGGTCTTCTTCAAACACATCATCCCCGACTTCGGCATTGGCCATCGCTTCACGCATGGCCGGGGTAGGCTGGGTGAGGGTGTCGCTTCGTAAATCAATGGGTTTCATGTTTTTCCTTTTCGGGTACGTTTGATGATGGCGGAGAATCTGTAGTACTCATGGGAGGCAAATCCTTGTCCATACGATTGCGTTTTAACCTGTAATAGGCCAGAGAAATGAAAAAAACCGGTATAACAAACCCACTCAATATAAGGCCTGTTATATTCTCTGGCGGGTAGTCTAAAGCCATTAGTCCCTGATGCATTAATTGAACCAGGTAGGCTAGTAGACCACAGGCCAAGAATAAATAACCGATGCGTTTGGAACCTTTCTGCCCAGGAAAAACAAAAGAGTAGGCAATGAAGTTCAAACCCAGAAAAAGTATTCCGTTTAGAAACATCAGGTAAATGATCTGGTTCTGGGCTTGTGTCAGCATCGGCATTTAAGGTTCCATAATTAACTAGAATGATTCTAATATTTTATAAGGTATGTGGGCAGATACAAAATTTAAAATTTTGAGCTTGATTAGGTTGGATAACTTGGGCACATAAATATCAAGTCCGCTCTGGCATCACAAATTTTTGCGCATTCAGTATCGGATAGGCCAGTGTCTAGATAGGCCATCCTTAACATAGAAAACGTCAATTATATGACTACCTGGGAAAATTATTCCTGAAGTGTTTGAGGGAGATTTTAATATTTGCCTTGTAACTATTTTTAAAACAATGGTTTTGTCCTTTTTGTGAGGAGATGTTTCTATTTGGCGCATAAATTGCTTAACTTAAGAGGGAATAACTAAGCCTCTAAATTTTCAGGTTTAAATTATTCTACTTGTTGATCGATAGTCCCAGAAGGTGAGGATATATTAGAAGAACTTGCGACGGCAGACGCAGCCTGCGGATAAAAACCGATGGATATGGTTATCGGTATTGTGGTTGGCCTGCTCATTGTGGACGAGGCTAGTTTTACGCCTATACCAACTTTTTTCAGGAATAGCCTGCTGAAGGGGAAAAATAGAAGAAACGGTCGAAGGAGATCTTAGATTGAGTTTTATGTTTTCGCTGGATCCGTTTGTTGTCAGTTTGGCCTATGGTGAAGGTAAGCGCCTTCTTAAAGTGACGATTCCTCTTGAATTGAGCGCCCCCGAAGTCGATGCGAGGATCAAGGGAAATAGCCAAGTGGTGAACGATTCAAGTTTGATCCTGTTGAGCATCAAAGTATTTTAGGATGTTTATCATTCAGTGAAAGTTTAAGCTTAAAGATGAAATTACCACGCATGTGAATCGGTTTCTGGTAGTGGGTCATATTAAAGATGCATATTCTACTGAATTTATTATTCATTGATACCATGTTGAAGGCATTTTATGAGGTAGTAATTTGTTATGAGTGAGGGTTTATCACAGGGAGAAGTTGACGCCTTATTAAGAGGTGTCGGAGGAGAAGAAATTGGTACAGAAACGGATGAAACGTCAGAAGAAGTTTCCGGGGTAGTCCCTTATGACCTCACTAGCCAGGAAAAAATCATTTGCCGGCGGCTTCCAACTCTGGATATCATTAACCAGATGTTTTCCCGATTGTTTCGGAATACGTTTTCCACTTTGACGCGTCAATGATCTCTACAGATACAATCAAACTCGAGGACTTCCTGCGATCTCTTCCGGTCCCTTCCAGTTTGCATATTTTCCGTATGGAACCATTACGAGGTCATGGCCTGATTGTAGTTGAAAGCAAATTGGTCTTTGCTGTGGTCGATACTATTTTTGGCGGATCGGGTGTCAAGGAAGCCAAGATTACGGGTCGGGATTTCAGTGCAATTGAAACTAGAATGATCAAAAAGGTTATGTTGAGCGTTCTTGATGATTTGGAAAAAGCCTGGCGGCCTGTGCATGCAGTAACTACAACCTTTGTCCGCTCCGAAGCCAACCCTCAGTTTGCGGCAATCGTCCCTCCGACAGATTTCGTATTAGTTACCCTGTTTGAGATAGAAATGGAAAACATATCCGGTACATTGATAATTTGTCTACCTTATTCGGTTATTGAGCCGGTGATTCCCAAACTAAAAGCTCAGTTCCAGAGTGAAGAAATTGAAGTAGACCCGGTTTGGGTTCGCAGACTCAGAACAGAGTTATTAAGCGCAGAAGTTGAATTAACTGCTGAAATGGGCATAGCTGAGATTACTGCTCAGGACCTTATGGGTTACAAAGTTGGGGATATAATTAACTTGGGTAACGATGTTACCGATTCATTAATTATAAAGGTTGAACAGAATCCTAAATTTAAAGGTTTCTCAAGGGTTTCACGAGGAAATAACGCCATACAGATCACTGAAATAATCGAAAGGGAAGGATGAAATTGTGGAAGACGAATCTGCAAAAGAGGATTTTGAAGCTCTGAAAGATATTGCTGATGGCGATGAGAAAGATATAGATGCGGTCGGTCAATCTGGCGCTCCTGGTGGTGAAACAAAAAACTGGAATCTTATTCTCGACATCCCCTTAACCGTTACCGTTGAGTTGGGTCGAAGTAAAATGCTGATCAATGATCTTCTGAAATTGGGTCAGGGTTCGGTAATTGAATTGACAAAACTGGCGGGCGAGCCTTTGGAAGTTTTGGTGAATCAGAAGTTAGTAGCTCGAGGTGAGGTAGTAGTGGTTAACAAAAAGTTTGGTGTGAGATTGACTGGTATTGTGTCTGCCATGGAGCGCGTGCAACCTAAAGCAGAAAATCGGTAGCATTCCTTTACGTCACATTTCATCCGCAATTTGAGTCAGAGTTGATGCGTGAGGAATTCTTAAATTCTCAGCATTGACCTGAACTAAAATGGGATCTGTAATGTGGAATTGCTTGATGTCGTCGATAATTGCTTTTCCTTCCTTGACAACCTCTTCTACATCATTAGTCGATTTGATTCTTTTGTCTATATCTATATAACGCTCAAAAAATGTCCCCGCCGTTTCGATAGTTTTTTTTGTCAGATTGAAATCAAGTTTGCGATTTTTGTGCGCTTCAAAATAATTCGCATATTCTGCCCAGATTTTTACTTCCTCCAGAGGGTGGGATAGGTTCATATAATATTTAATGAAACCTTCGCGGCCCTTTTCTTTCATCATAGGTACAACTTGATTGGATACCGGATTTATGGGCATCTGCTTCTGACTTTCGCACACATAGTTGATGGTGTATATGAGGGAGGTTATTTTAGAGTCAACATGCAGCCCAATGATGGCATGATTTCGATAGATTTCCCGTTTCTCAAATAATGCCCAAGTTCCACCACGGGCTTTGATTCCGTGAGCCATATTTTC
>DUAA01000127.1:1286-4631 GCA_012961055.1 Nitrospinaceae bacterium | reverse complement strand
TGAGATGGCTCAAATCAACAGTAAAACCCTTTTTCCCAGTTACTTCAAAATTAAATGGACCTCTGAAACCGCATTTGAATTGTTTGACAATAAAAAATAACCCCTCTCACCTTTGGTTTCTTAGGTCAATTTCGCCCAACAGTTCACCTACAGTTCTGATATTTCTTAGGTCCCTGTACCCTGAAACCATGCCTACAATCCCTACGCTGAGAACAAACGGTTCGTCCCGATCTCGCAGAATGATTGTCCCCGTTACATCCTCATCTTTGAACTGCGGGATCTGATCCACCTTTAATGGAAGCTTTACCTCTTCAACATCAATAGAAAAGGAATATAGCTTTTCAAGGTATAGTTTAAGCTCTTCTATTTCCTGCTTGGATAATAAATAATTAGCTCGCCGTAGAACCCATATTCTCTCCTTGTCGGTTTGCGCTAACTCATGATAGTTTTCAATCAACCGGTCATAGGGGACCAGAGGCTCATCACGCAGATAGCAGACCCAGTCCACCTTCACAAAGGTTTCCGGGTTCTTCTCCGACAATAAGCGGGAAGAATTAATCAATGAATGAGCGTGGTACAGTTTCACTCCAACGAACTCCGGCGTCAGTAACCTGCTATTATAAGAAAAATGTATTTTAGCACTTTTGAAACTTTATATGTTCTCCTCCTCCCACAAAGGGTATGATGGAAACCGTTTAATTTTTACCAACACCGTGTATTTTCCATGGGCAAAAAATGGATAATGAAAGAAAACTAATCAAATTTTTAGCCTCATCTGGATTCTCAGTAGTTTTAGAGTTCGGAAATATTGAGGAGATGAAAGAATACGAAGAAAAAATCAAAAATGCTGAACTACAATGCGAAGTCATTCCCGACTTCAATCTAAACTTTGACCAGGCTGACTTATTTATGGATATGCGAAGCCCGGAATGCCGAGCCCAGTTTGACCTGGAGGACTGGATCTAACCACTGGGCGTGGAGCGTACTTGTATTAGCTCTTTAGCTAGCAAATAATTAATTCGGCTTAACAAGTCTTTGTTATCTGCAACGGCTACCAAGAGGCTGATTTTAAACTGCACACAAAGATACTCGGTCGCTGATCTATTGCTAGTTGGCCCGGTTCCTTGTAGAGCGGAGCGTTTGCAAACGGTCAGCAAGAGTTTGTGGTTTTTCTTCTCGATTTTGTACAAAACGAGTGAACCAGTCTAACCCCTCACCTAGCCGAGGTTCCATCTTTATAGCCCGGTCATAATCTTCAATGGCCTGAGAATAGAGTCCCATTCGGTCTTGCAAAATGCCTCTGTTAGCAAAAGAAACAGCTGAGCCTGGGTCACGTTCAAGTACTTCATTAAACGCTTGCAAGGCTTCCTTGTCCTGGCCTAATTGCATCAGCGTTCGAGCTCGGCCCCGTTGCGCATGTATGAAATTTGGGTGCTCTCGAATACTTGTTTCATAGTCCCGCAGAGCTTCCTCATATTTTCCGTCAGTATACAGTCCGACCGCACTACTGAAGGCAGGGCCACCGGGGTGAGATTCAGACCCAGTTCCTTTATAAAAGGCCCACAACAGAGACACGAAAATGAGCCCTATCCCAAAATAACGGATTACACGGTAAATCGTATCGGTATTCATGAAAAAGGTATACTTCGATTATCAGTTTTCCACTGCCCATATTAGATTTAATTAAAGTTCAGAATATAGGGACGAACTAACTCTGAAGCTTCCAATGGGCGAGACGAATGCCCTCTTTCTGGGATTTGTGGGTATATCTATTGACCGCCTCTGCACTTATTTTATTATCACCATAGACTGCGTTCACAAACTTGGCGACAAGTTCAGGTTGAGACAAACCAAACGTAGGTACTTTTTTACCAACCCAGTCATAAGTGGATTCATCTGCTGTATAAAACTGCAAAAATGTCGAAAGATGCAATATCAAACTATTTCGTCCCACATTTTGAGGCTTACGCCGTCCCTTTAAGGCTGAAACGGAAAATTGTAGCCCCCCTATTCTTCTACGGGAATCCATCTCATCTTTTTCAGGAAGATATTTTAACGCTAGAAAACAAGTCGACAGCACACTGCTTTCCAAATTTCCGTAGGGAAACTCGTTAGCGCCTTGTTGCAGCCTCTTCATGTTATCCATTGACGATTTTCCCTTGGGCGAATAACAAAAATGAGCGCGCCAGACTTTGAATTCTCTAACCGTCTTTATCATAAAAAAATCTACTAATTTTGGCTGGCGGGGTCCGACTCCAGGTTTTGTTCAGCCACATAGGTTTGACTCCCGCGCTGATAAACCAAGACATGGTACCAGGGTTTATCTTTTGAGGGTTTACTACGCGCCATCTGGTTATACCAATCATCCGTTTGTTTGAATTCTAAATCTACTCCAAGAACAATACCCCGGTAATCAAATAATTTGTGGTGAATCAATTGTCCAATACAGAATTTTGCTTTTACCGTACTCATCGTCTATTCCATTTATTAAATAACCATACTATTTAACGACCAAAGATTGTCGCATATGGACACTTTTATTTAAGCCTGCATTCATAAGTATCCTCAGAAGTCCATTTCACAATAATATAATCTGGAACCTGGGTATTACTGTCTATGAACGACAACTCTAAACCTTTAGAGGATATATTTTTTACAGTACGCAGGTCTACACCCTGTAGCTTTGTCTCGATCAACTCTGCCCCAGAAAAATCACAGTTCGTTAGGTCCGCTCCTCTGAAATCCACATCACCTAATTTGGCATTTACAAAACAGGCTGACCTTAAACAAGCGCGCTTAAAACTCGCCTCACTTAACTTTGCATCCGTAAAATCGGCATCGGTGCAATCAGTGTCTGCCAGCTCTGTTCCAGACATATCCGTTTTTCGGCATTTAACTCCTACAAGCTTTGCACTGTTCAAATTGGCTCCGCGGCTGAAATACCCTTCTCTCTGGTATCGACCCATCATTTTAGCTTCGCTCAAATCTGCACCTGAAAGGTCTGCACGAAGAACGTTGGTTTCTACCATTTTAGCTCGAATCAAATCAGCTTTTATTAATACCGTATCGGAGAGATTAGCTCCCATCAGATCAGTACCGTTAAGGTTAGATTTTTGAAAGTTTGCCCCGCTAAAATTTGACTTAAGAAGATTGGCGCCTGATAGATTGGCATTACTTAAGTCAGCACGCATGCCTTTGGCTCCAGAAATATTTGCACCTGACAAATCTGCTCCGCTCAAATTGGCAGATACCAAGTTAGCAGAAATAAGATTGGCATTTTTTAAGTTGGTGCCGGATAGATCTAAACCCTTCAGTTCTGCTCCTTCAAGATTTTTCTTCCCCTGC
>DUAA01000127.1:0-1250 GCA_012961055.1 Nitrospinaceae bacterium | reverse complement strand
AGATTTTAGATATATGTAGGAGCATAAGATTGTAATCTATGAACCCTGTAGACCAAAGTCAAATGGTACTTTAATTTACCACTGGACTAGTAAGAGGCGAGAGAGATGATGGCGCTTGGGTAAACACCTAAGGTGACCGTTGCCAGGACACCTATGAATACCACAAAGAGGGTTAAAGGTGTAAGGGAAATTCTGAACTCGACTTCCTCCTCTTTCATGTACATGAAAATGATAACTTTCAAGTAATAGTAAAAAGAGATGACGCTATTTAAAGCTGCTATGATAACAAGTGCGATGAGTCCTTCCTGAATCGCTGCGCTGAAAATATAAAACTTAGCGATGAAACCGGCAAAGGGTGGCATTCCCCCTAAAGACAACAGGAATACAGTCATACTTAGAGCGAGTACCGGGTGCTTATAAGCTAGGCCTGAATAATTTTTCATTTCTAGATTCTCTTCCCCTTTTCGGCCAAGGATAATGATAATACCGAAGATACCAAAGGTCATGAAGGTATAGGAGAGCATGTAGAAAAGTAGACTCGAGCTACCAAGAGAGTTTTTAGCTATGACCGCCATAAGGATATAGCCTGCATGCGACACACTTGAGTACGCCAACATTCGTTTGATGTTGGTCTGCATGATGGCGCCGAGGTTTCCGAAAAACATGCTAAGGACGGCGATGATGCTCAGGAGTATTTCCCATGAGGGAGCCATGGCAGGAAAAGTTTCAGCAAATACCCGAAAAAATGCAGCGAATGCCGCAGCTTTGGGCCCCACTGACATGAATGCGGTCACTGGTGTTGGAGCCCCTTGGTAAACATCCGGAGCCCACATATGAAAGGGTACAGAAGCAACTTTGAATCCAAACCCAATAATGAGGAGCACCAGGCCCATCAAAAGTATGGGGTTAGATTGTGCTGCCGGATTTTGCACTACTTCTGCGATTTTAAATAAATTCGTGTGACCGGTTGAGCCATAAACCAAGGCCATGCCATATAGCAGGAACCCTGTTGCAAAAGCCCCAAGCATAAAATATTTTAATGAAGCCTCGTTTGATCGAATGTCGTTTCGCCGTATTCCCGCTAGGACATATAAGCAAATCGAAACAACTTCGATCCCAAGAAAAATCATTATCATATCTGTGGAGGAAGCGAGAAGAATCATGCCAATGGTGCAGAAAAGGATGAGGGCATAATATTCTCCAGCCCGTATGCCTTCCCGCTCGTTATATTCCACTGACAAAAGAATCGC
>DUAA01000126.1:3931-4639 GCA_012961055.1 Nitrospinaceae bacterium | reverse complement strand
ACTTTGGCAGGGGCCCGGTTGATTTCGTCTGCAAGAATAATATTCGCAAAAAGAGGTCCTTTTTTAATATCAAATCCGCCCGTTTTAGGTTGGTATACCTGAGTTCCTAAAAGGTCAGCCGGTAACAGATCCGGGGTAAACTGAATGCGCTTGAAGTCAGCTTTTACGGATTGTGCCAAGGCTTTAACTGCCGTAGTTTTGGCAAGCCCGGGCACTCCCTCAATCAGTATATGTTCTCCAGTTAACAGTCCCAGTATCAAGCGTTCGATCAGATATTTTTGACCCACCATAACCTGTTCCAATTCATGCACAAGTAGGGGAATAAATCCGCTGGTCTGATTGATACGCTCTGTTATTTCATCGATTTTTTGTGGCATTAAGCAAACCTTTAGATGAAGTTGAGTTGATTTAAAGGAGGAGTTGCGAAGAATATTTTCACTTTAAAGTAAGAAATATAAATTATTTCATTGAATAATGATATTAAAAGTTTTTAATTTGTATCTTAAAAAACTCAAAACTTTACAGGTATTAAGGAAAGATAGAAAATGTTTACAATTGACTAAAAAATATAGATTTTAGGCTTTACAAGTTTGGATACTGTTTTAAAATAGGTAACTACATCTTATTTTTTAAAATAGTGTTTATTTGGAGCTTGAAAGAATGGCTGAAAAAGAAATTAAAGATATCGATAGTCTCATTCAACAGGGA
>DUAA01000126.1:0-3820 GCA_012961055.1 Nitrospinaceae bacterium | reverse complement strand
AAGGGCCTTAAGGCTTTGGTGGCCAGCGATAAAATGAAGTTTTTGACTGCCTTAAACCTTTATAAGAATAAGGTGACTGATGATGGAGTTAAGGTTTTGGCGGAAGCTAAAACCATGCTTAACCTTTCTGAATTGATATTGAGTGATAATGAAATTAGCCATGAAGGCGCAAAAATGGTCGCGACATCCTCTATCTTAGGGAATTTGGTATCCCTCTGGATAGGGGACAGGATTGGGGATGAAGGGGTAAAAGCCCTGGCAACTTCTGAAACGCTTACCCGGCTGACACAACTTTCTTTATATCGTAATAATGTTGGCAATGAAGGTGCGACGGCACTTGCCCAATCCAAGAACTTGAGTAAATTGACCGAGTTGAATTTAAATTGGAATTTTATAGAAGGGAAGGGGGTAGAGGCTCTCGCAGAATCAGAAGCAATGAGCAACCTGACTCAATTGACCCTTACTTTTAATCCGATAGGACTTAGAGGTGCTGAAGCCATTGCAGCTTCTGAGAATTTTAGAAACCTTACTTTGATAGATTTGTATGAGGCCGACTTGGGGAGCATGGGAGCTAAAGCCCTGTCCGAATCGAAGAACCTTCCTAACCTCGAAACATTGGTTCTCATTCATAATGATGTCAATGAGGGTGTGCAGGCATTATTTAAGGATAATGAAAATTTCCCAAAGTTGAAAGATGTTTATTTCTATAAAGCCAAGGCCGAAGTTTAATCGGGTTTTTGTGAACGAATTAAAGGTTTCCGGTTTTTGACCCGGGAGCTTTTTTTTTGTGGAAATTTAATTCTTTCCTGATATGGAAAGAGAAATTAGTGTAAACATGCATTACCTCTTTTAAGCTCAGGTTCATAATTATGTTTACAGGTGAAAAACCAGATCTACTCGATATCATGCCTTTCCGGCATGACTGTATTTATGTGGTGGGGAAGGATGGTATTCCTCAGCATTGGGATGGGGATGAATGGTTGCCCGTTCGCACCGAGAATACCAACCCGCTGATGGGTATTTGGGGCCCAAATGAAAATACCATTTATGCTGTGGGTATTGGCGGGGTTGTCCTCTTATACAATGGTAAGGAGTGGAAACATATTGATACAGGGAGTTACGACTCGCTCAACTCGGTATTTGGATTGGATGAATGCCACATTTTTCTTTATGGGGTGGGTGGCCGGATGCTTTACTGGAATGGTGAAAAATGGGACTACCGTGAACCCAACACGATTCATGATTTGTTCGGTATGTGGGGTCAAGATATCGATCATATTCATGCAGTTGGCGGTGAGGGCATTTATCGTTTCTATAATGGCAAGGAATTTTTGCGCCGTGAAGATTTGACAGATGAACAAGTTTCTTTGTTTGGTATTTGGGGCACAGATAATGAAAATATTTATATATGCGGGTCCCACGGAACTATTTTGCATTTTGACGGAACGGATTGGAAACCTATGCAATCGGGAACCGAAGAATACCTCTTGAGCATATGGGGAACCGCTGACAATAATATATATGTAGTTGGAGATAACGCTACCATGCTTCATTACGATGGCGAAAATTGGTCCGCCATTAAACCCATTAAGGATGAGTATTTCACCAAGATTAAAGGGCTCGGTACCGACCAGGTTTACGTAGCCGGCGAGAACGGAACGGTGCTTAAATTTGACGGGGATCAATGGAGCGATATGTCTATATGATTTGTTATTTGAAAAACGGTGCTAATTTTGAGGAACTATTATGTCTGCTTTGACATCCAGCCACCTTCTGTCCATTTATGGATTCAACGAAAACGATATTTTTGTCGGTGGTGCCGAGGGTACCATGCTGCATTATGATGGCAAGGAATGGTCGTCTATGGAAACAGGCGGACGGTGGACCTTTAAAGATATTTGGGGTAGCGCACCCGATAATGTATATGCGGTGGTGACCGATGGAAGAATTCTCCATTACGATGGTAATGTCTGGACGCCTGAAGAAACAGAAAAACTTCCACCTATGACAGGAATTTTTGGCCTTGCCCCGGATGAAATTTATGCTTGCTCAAGGTTGGGAAAAATCCTGCGTTATGATGGCAGTTCCTGGAAATTTACTCAGACGGGAACGGATACGGATGTAACCCGGTTATGGGGGTGCAAAGAGGGCGGCATGCTGGCTGTGGGTTACGATGGGCTGGTTCTCAAGCAAGATGGAGAACGTTGGAAGCGTATGACGTTCAACTCCAATGCTGAGTTTTATGGTATTTATGGATTCGCTCCAGATAATGTTTATATGGTGGGGTCAGATGGCGCCATTTTTAAATATAATGGGGTCGAATGCACAGAAATGCCTTCGCAGACGATGGAATTTTTTCTCGATGTCTGGGGCCCCTCTTCAGAAATGGTGTTCGCCATTGGCGACGAGGGAATGATTCTATATCTTGATGGAAACGAATGGACTCGGATAGAATCCAATACAAAAGAATATCTCACCGGCATCTGGGGCACCTGTGATGAAGATATTTATGCTGTCGGCGATAACGGACTGATTCTGCACTGGGACGGTGAAGATTGGAAAGTTGTAGAAGGCTGATATGCATTTTATCCAACTATCTTTTAGGGCCGGTTCCCTAAATTTCTCTCCCCAGCCTGTTTCTTAATATATTAAAATTATTTAAAAAAGTCGTATCTCGGCATTGCCTTGTTTTCTCTCTTCCTTTACAATCAAAATAGGTATTCAAAAGAGATATTTTTAACCCCTTCGTGTCCCGCAGCGATAATATAGAGTTCATAAGGGCACAGGTTTCCTGTGCTTTTTTTAGTTTTTAGCATTGAGTCAATAGAGATCCCATTTAAAAAATTATGTTCAAACCCTCTTTAGAAGAATTCAAACAGAAAGCCAAATTGGGAAACCTGATTCCTGTTTACAAGGAAATTCTCGCTGATCTCGATACTCCGGTATCCGCTTATTTGAAAATTAGCGGTGGCGATTATTCTTTTTTGCTGGAGAGCATTGAGGGGGGAGAGAAATGGGCGCGCTATTGCTTCTTGGGTTGCGACCCTGCGGTTATTGTCAGTACCAAGGGCCGGATTTTGACCGTCACTGAAAATGGCAAGCGCGAAGAAAGTGAAATTAAATCGGGTAGTCCTCTTTCAGCGGTAAAGAAGATACTGGCCCGGTACCAGCCAGTATCTTCTGAAGGATTGCCAAGATTTTCAGGCGGGGCGGTGGGGTTTGTCAGTTATGATATGGTGCGTTTTTTTGAGGAATTGCCTGAACGAACGATAGATGATCTCGATGTGCCGGATTCGCAATTTATTATCACGGATACCATGCTGGTATTTGACAATGTTTCCCAGACCATAAAAATTGTATCGAACGCGTTTGTAGAGGGTGATGACCTGACGACAGTATATGAGAACACCATACGAAAAATTTCTGCTTTGGAAGAAATGTTAAAAACGCCTCTTCCCAAAAAGGCTACACATGATGAAAGTGGACGTGCCGAATTGTGTTTTGAATCCAATATCGAGGAGGAAAATTTCAAACAGGCGGTGATCCGAATTAAGGAATATATTTATGAAGGGGATGCTATTCAGGTTGTACTTTCTCAGCGCTTAAAATTTTCTATTAACATGGACTCGTTTGATATTTATCGGGCCTTACGAACCATCAACCCTTCTCCTTATATGTATTACCTGAAGTTCGGCGAGTTGCAGGTTGTTGGTTCTTCCCCGGAAGTTCTAGTTCGTTTGGAAGATGGCAAGGTAGAGGTTCGGCCCATAGCTGGAACGCGTAAACGCGGTAAAAATGAGCAGGAAGATCTGGAGTTAGA